>NZ_JBCJKS010000001.1:0-261251 GCF_039822565.1 Corynebacterium sp. SA-MJD20WY100
CAGCCGTTGATCTGGCTCACGCGGATAGTAATGAGCTCGATGAGCTCGTCGCTCAGGCCCGCCGCACGGGCCTCCTCTCAGGCGGCCCGCGTGAAAGCGATGGCGGACGTCCAGGTCTGCGAAGAGGACTTATCGAGGTAGAACGTCACTGGGTTCTGTGACATGTCCGCACATATACTAGCGCCTAGAGAAAGATGCTGTAGCTCTCCGGCTTCGCCCCGGCTGCGGCGGCTTTGTCGACGGCACGCAGGAAGTCCGCGCGGACCTTGCGGTCCTCGAGATTGCGTGCGGAGACCGAAAGGCGGACGGTGTTGCCGCGCTGGGCGGAGCGCTCCGCGGCCCGAATGATGTTGCGACGCCACCATTTCGCAGCGCCGAAGCCCTCGCCGAAGGAGAGATTGCGAGTCTGATGAAGCCTGCCGGAGGGCAGCTCGTGGAGGCCATGGGAGGAGCAAGCGAGCTGGAACTCAAACTCGGGCAGAACCTCGAGCGTGCCCGGCGACATGCGCCAGCGCGGGGCGGCAAAGATGGTGGGCTCAAAACCAATCTTGGACATCTGGCGGGTGGCCCCTTTGAGCCGCAGGCGGGCCTCGTGCGCCTCCAGGTTCGCGAACTCGGCGCGGCGGCCTTGGACGGCCTGGTCGAAGCCGTTGAGGATGAGCGTGCGTCCGGCCTCGGCGTGGTCGCGCAACCAATGCTGCATGCGATGGTCCTTGGCGAGGTGCCAATTGCCATCGATGTGCGGGGCGACGAGGAGAGAGACGGGAATGTCGTCGCGGTCGAGCTCCGCGATGAGATGTTCCGCGTGCTTCCGGGTGTCGTCGAAAATACTAGAAATCGAAACCAGGAGAACGCCGTGCATGCCGCTTATTATCGCACGCACGGCGCCACGCCGCGCGGCGAGCGACTAGGCGGTTAACCCCGTGATCTTGTTGATGGTCCACGCGTACTCGAACGCGGCCTGACGCCACTGGGCGTAGCGGCCGGACACGCCGCCATGGCCGGCGACCATCTCGGTCTTGAGCAGGAACTCGCCGCCAGTGGCCGTGGCGCGCAGCTTGGCAATCCACTTCGCGGGCTCGACATAGAGCACGCGCGTGTCATTGAGCGAGGTGAGCGCCAAAATATCCGGGTAATTCTGCGCCGTGACGTTCTCGTACGGGGCGTAGCTCGCCATGTAGTCATAGACCGCCGGGTCGTGGAACGGGTCGCCCCATTCCTCCCACTCGACGACGGTGAGCGGGAGCTCCGGCATGAGGATGGAGGTGAGCGGATCCACGAAGGGGACGGACGCCTGGATGGCGCGGAAGCGCTCCGGCGCCATGTTGGCGACAGCACCCATGAGCAGACCGCCGGCGGAGCCACCCTCGGCGGCGAGCATTTCCGGGGCCGTCACGCCGCGGGCGATGAGGTCGTCGGCCACCGCAATGAAATCCGTGAACGTGTTCTTCTTGTGCAGCAGCTTGCCCTCGTCGTACCAGGCGCGGCCCATCTCGCCGCCGCCGCGCACGTGGGCCACGGCGAAGATGACGCCGCGATCCATGAGCGAGAGACGGAAGACCGAGAAGTACGGATCCATGGACACCTCGTACGAACCGTAGCCGTAGAGGAGCGTCGGGTTGGGCTTCGACATGTCCAGGTCCGCGCGGCGCACGAGGGACACGGGAATCTGCGCGCCATCCGGGGCCGTGACCCACTCGCGGTGTGCGACGTACTGGCAGGCGTCGTAGCCACCCGGGACTTCTTGTTCTTTGAGCAGCTTGTACTCGCCGCTCGTCACGCGGTAATTAAACAGCTGCGCCGGCTGCGTATACGACGTGTAGCCCACGCGCAGGACGTCCGCCTCCCAATCCGGGGCGCCGCCCACGGAGACCTCATAGAGTTCCTCGTCGAACTCGAGTTCCTTAAACTCGCCCCAGCCCTCGCGCACGTCCATGATGGCGGCACGACCGATGCCGCCGCGGCGGTAGCCCACCACGATCTGGTCGCGGTAGACAGCCGGCCCCTCAATGCGCACGGTCTCCTCGTGCGGCATGATGACGGTGAGCTGGTCGAACTCCGGCAGATCCGTGCCATAGGCCACCGGGCAATAGCCCAGCTCGTAGTTCGCACCCGTCGCATTGTGCGTGACCAGCCAGTAGTCCTTGCCACCCACCACGGCGTGGTCGACGTCGTAGTCAACGTCCTGGCGGCGCTCCCACAGGCGGCGCAGCTCCCCTTCCGGATTGTCGAGGCCCACGACCCACGCCTCCGTGGTGGTCTTGGACTGCACCTGAACGAAGAGGAACTCGCGGGACTTCGTAGTCCCCACGCCCACGCCAAAGCGCGCGTCTTCCTCGTGGAAGACAAGCACGTCCTCGCTTTGCGGGGTGCCCATCTTGTGGCGCCACACCTTATCCGAGCGCCACGCCTCATCCACGGTCGTATAGAAGATGTAATTCGGACCGGCCCATGTGAGGTAGTAGTAGACGCCGTCCAGGCGATCCGCGAGCAACTCGCCCGTCTTCAGATCCTTGAAAGAGACCTCAAAGCGCTCGTCGCCCGCGGTATCCACGCCAAAGGCAAGCACATCCGTCTCCCGGTTGCGCGCCACCGCGCCCACCTGGAAGAACTCGTGCCCCTCGGCCAGGACGTTGGAGTCGAGCAGAACCTCCTCGCCCTCCGGCGCGCCCTCCTCGGGCAGCTCGATGGGGCTCCACGCCTCCGCGCCCTCGGCGGCCTTGAGGCGACACGACAGCCCGTAGCTCTTGCCTTCCTCGGTGCGGCCGTAGTACCAGTAACCATCGCGCAGGACGGGCACGGACATGTCCGTCTCCTTCACGCGCGACTTCACCTCGGCGAAGATGTTCTCGCTCAGCTGTTGAAGGTGCTCCGTGCGCGCCTCGGTGTACGCATTCTCCGCTTCGAGGTACGCAATCGTCTCCGGGGATTCCTTGTCGCGCATCCATTCATAGTCATCGACGAAGTCGCGGCCATGGAAGGAACGAGTCACGGGATGTTGCGCAGCACGGGGCGCTGCAAGGGAGGGGTCTACAGTCATGCCGTGCCATTTTACGCGCCTTCCGGCACACGCAACATGTCACCTCCCACCACGCACTGTCACTATCGCTATCACCTCTCACCTGCCATTTCGACACTTATCGATATAGTTCCTTGCACTAGCGATATATTGCGATATATCGCTATCCTCATCAATAGGGTTGAGCATCGCTCCCCCACCGTCACTCAGCAAGGACGCATCATGCACAATCACTTCCCCTTCCCCGGTTCCGAGGATGACCCCCGGTCTCATTTTCACGGCTTCGCCCGGCGCGGCCCTCACGGCGAGCACGGTCCCGGTCACGGGCATGGTCCCGGCCATCGCCGCGGTCCGGGCCACGGGCCTCGGTCTGGCCCCGACGCCGGCTTCGGCCCGGGCTTTGGCCGCGGCCGCGGATTTGGTCGCGGTGGGCGCGCTGGCCGCGGCGATCTCCGCACCGCCATCCTTTTGCTCCTGGGCGAAGAACCCATGCACGGCTACCAGCTCATGAATGCCATCGGCGAGCGCACGAATGGCAACTGGACGCCGAGTCCCGGCGCAGTCTACCCCACGCTGAGCATGCTTGAGGACGAAGAACTCATCACCATCGCCCAGGAATCCGGCCGCAAGCTCGCCACCATCACGGAGGCCGGCCGCGCGCTGCTGACCGCACACGCCACGGAGTGGGAGGGCTTCTTCGCCGCCTACGCCAAGCCTTCCGATGCCCCCTTCGCCCCTGGCCGTCCCGGCCCCGGCCACCACGGTCCGCGCGGCGGTCGCGGAGCGCGTGGTCTCCTCGGCCCACACGGTGCACCCCAGCAGCGTCGCGAGCTGGGCAACCCGGCCATCATGCAGGCCCTCGGCCAGTTGCGCCAAGCCCTTTTCACCGACGAAGCGCCCTCCCCCGAGCACGAGCACGCCATCCTGGAGATCCTGCAGCGCGCAGCCCGCGAGATCACTGAGCTCGACGAGCTCGACTAACCCCGCACACGACGACAAAGCACCCGCGCCGAGAAATCGGCGCGGGTGCTGAGTTTTGTGTTTTAACGGTTGAGGTTAAGCGAACGGAGGATGGCCGGCGGCAGGCCCATCTGGTTGATGGCGAAGCCGATGGCCGCGAGGATGGCTGCAACGCCGATGAGCGGAATGGTGACATTCACGGCTTCGGTCTCCGCGAACTTCGAAGACCCGAAGATGTCAGCGACAACGACGTCGATCTGCGGGTTGATCTGGATAGCACCCGGTGCAATACCCAGCACGCCACCCTCAAGGGTGCCGGTCACGCCGCCCGGCTCGATGCTCACGCCCTTAAACGCGCCGTCCTGAATGGTGCCGGTGATCGGTACGTTGACGCCGTCCTTTTCGATGACGCCCTTGAAAGCGCCCTCCTGGATGCCGATTATGCCGTTCGGGTCCACGTTGACCTCGGCACCCTTGATGGCACCGTTCTCAATGGTGCCCGTGATCGGAATCTTGACGCCGTCCTTCTCAATAGCACCGGTGAAAGCACCCTCCTGGACACCTACAAGGCCACCAGGCTGAACCTTCACGCCCGTGATGCCGTCCTTCTCAATGGTGCCCGTGATCGGGATGTTGACGCCGTCCTTCTGAATGGCACCCGTGAATGCACCTTAGGCGATGCCTACGACGCCGTTCGGATCGACCTTGAGGCCCGTGATAGCGCCGTTCTCGATCGTGCCGGTGACCGGAATCTTGATGCCGTCCTTTTCAATAGCACCGGTGAAGGCGCCATTCTCAATGCCGGTGCCGTTGACGGAAACGAGGCCAGACGGCAGGGACGGCAGCGAGGACTGGGCCGTGGCAGCCGGAGCGGCGGTAGCGGCGAGGGACACGGACACGGCAGCGGCAACGAGGGCGCGGCGAGCAGAGAACTTCATGTGGTTGTAGAGCTTTCTGTGGGGGGAGAAGATGGGATGGGTGAGACTACTTGTCCGCGAGCCCCAGGGTGCGGCGCAGGTCCTTCGCGTAATCAAGGTAGTACTGCGTGTTATCGACCACGGGGCCTTGCGTCTTGCCGTCTACGATCCAGCTGGAGCCGGAGGAGAACTGCGCGATTCCCGTGCGCTTGGGCTGCGAGGCGAGTGGCTCAATGACCTTGGTCGTAGCCTGCGCGGTATCGATGACCTCGCCTGCGGCGGTATACGCCGTAAAGGTCACCGTGTAGCTGGCGCCGATTTCTTCGGGCAGGAGAATCTTGTCAAAGATTGCGAAGCCCTGAATCACCGACGCGGTGTACGTATCAGCCGCGTCCTCAGGAAGGCCCGAGACCTTGGCAACGACGCGACCGGAATTAAGTTCCACGCGCGTGCCTTGCGGGTTAACAACCATGAGCGAATAACCGGGGTTCTGGCCGGAGTGGATGGTGGCATCCGCATAGGCAACCTTGAGTGACTGCTCCGCCACCGGGACGGAGTCTGCCGGCACGGTGCCTTTAGCCTCGTCCACCGTGATACGCGTGGTGCCCTGGGTCTCCTGCACGCCTGCCGGTACAACGGCGGCGCCCAGCGTCACCGCGAGCGCGCAGCCTACGGCAACGCTCGCGTGAGTGAGGTCGAGATGAGAGTCCTTTCGAGAGCGAGCATTCAATGTGAGCCCCGTCAAGCGCACACACGCTCCTCAATATATCCGAGCTCGCTGCCCATAGCGGGATTTCATGCCTGTCTCACTTTTCAGGCACCCCTGCTCACACACGCGTCCCGCCGAGAAAGCGTTGCTGCTCTATCGACGGGACGCGTATCGAGTGGTTTACGGTTTCTAGCCGATCCACTCGTCGAAGGACTTACCGGACAGGCGCTCATAGGCCTCGATGTAGCGGTCACGAGTAGCCGCGACGACGTCGTCCGGCAGCGCCGGCGGCTCGGTGGCGGCCGCGACGTCCCAACCGGAAGCGTCCGAGGTCAGCCAGTTGCGCACGTACTGCTTATCGAAGGACGGCTGAACCTTGCCTTCCTCGTACGTGTCGGCCGGCCAGTAGCGGGAAGAGTCCGGGGTGAGGACCTCGTCCGCGAGAACCAGCGTGCCGTCCTCGTCGAGCCCGAACTCGAACTTCGTATCCGCGAGGATAATGCCCTTGGCCTCCGCGATGGCGGCGGCCTCAGAGTAGATGCGCAGGGTTGCGGTGCGCAGCTCCTCAGCCCGCTCCTGGCCCAGGTCTGCGACGACGCGGTCGAAGCTCACGTTCTCATCGTGCTCACCGAACTCGGCCTTGGTGGCCGGGGTGAAGATGGGCGCCGGCAAGCGCGAAGCCTCCGTGAGCCCCGAGGGCAGCTCGATACCACACACAGTGCCTTCTGCGATGTACTCCTTGAGGCCGGAACCAGTGAGGTAGCCGCGGGCGACGCACTCGAAAGGCAGCATGTCCAGCTTCTTCACCACGATGGCGCGGCCGAGCACCTCTTCCGGGATGCGCTCGTCATCGACGGGGCCCGCCAGGTGGTTGGGGAAATCGATGGCGTCGAAGAAGAATTGCGAGGTCGCGGTGAGCACGCGGCCCTTATCCGGAATCGCGGGGGTGAGTGCATGGTCGTAGGCCGAGATACGGTCCGAAACAACCATGAGCAGGGTTTTATCATCAACTTCGTAGATGTCGCGAACCTTGCCGGAGGACAGATGCTTGTAATCAGAAAGCTGAGGGCGCATGACAGAAAGCATATCGCAGCCTAGACTCTGTAGCATTGTTCTGACTTCTGTTGTCTCCTCCGTCTCACTTAGGAGTTCCCACCGTGCGTAGCCGCCTTACCGCTGCCCTCGTCTCCGCCACCCTCGCGCTCAGCGCCGTCGCCGTCCCTCAGGCGACCGCCGCCCCTATTGTTGACACCCGAACGTCCCAACATGGGACCCCGTTGTGCACTCTCGAGCACGCCCCAGAGGACACGCAAGCTGCCGATGACGTCATTGAGGCTTATAAGAAGGTCCTCACCGCCGCCTCGGAAGAGGTCCAGGCTCAGTTCCCCGAGGATAAGGACACCTTCGCGGCGTTTACGTCGCGCGACGTCAAGGCCGCAGCAGGTTACCCGGAGCTCCTGAAGAAGTTCCAGGCAAAGGGCTATAACGCGCAGGACGTTCTTGTCATTCTCGTTGCCGCCAATAACGTGGATGCCATTGTCAGCGACGAGGCAGCGGACAAGCTGCTGGGCGATAACTTCCCCGAGGCCTCCATCAACCGCGCCATCGCCATGCGCGACTCCGTGCCCACGGGTGCGCGCGCGAAACTGCTCTCCGCGTCGACGGCCTTCAGCGCGCAGTTCCGCACTATCCTCGCCAAGCACGAATCCGAGGTCGGACTGCAGGCCACCATCGATTCCTTCGAATCCACCGCGGGCAACGACGCCGTCAAGGCCGCATGGGAAAAGTGCATCACGGAGCTCGAAGCGAGGGGCGCGACGCCGGGTTACCAGCCGGTTCCAGAGATCGAGGTGCCCATCACCAACGGCACCGGTAACGACGGCAGCAGCGGCGGCTCCTCGAAGGGCACGGCCATCGGCATCCTCATCGCCATCGCCGTCCTCACCGTCGGCGCAGCCTACGTGGTCAACACCCCCGGCGGCTTCAAGCTGCCGAACTTCAACCTGCCGTTCCCGCTCGGCGCCTAAAGCTCCCCACCACAACGAACCCCGGTTCACACCGCCAACGCGCTGAACCGGGGTTCGTGTATGCAGGGCCTCTGCCTGAGGACTAGTAAATCTCGCCTGGGGTGTAGTTCGCAGCACCCGGGTGCTGGTCCGCGAGCGACTTAATGCGCGTGAGCACCTGGTTGACCTGAGACTCGGCTGCGCCGATGAAGGCGTGCTTGTCCGCGAGGGCGGCCTCGAGATCTGCTGCAGACAGCGGCAGTCGCTCGTCCGCGGCCAGACGCGCGACGAGGTCCTGCTCGGCGCCGTTCTCGCGCATGTTGAGCGCGACGGCGACGGCGTTTTCCTTGATGACCTCGTGCGCGGTCTCGCGGCCCACGCCGGCGCGGACAGCGGCCATGAGGATGCGGGTCGTGGCGAGGAATGGCAGGTAGCGCTCGAGCTCGCGGTTGATCATTGCGGGGAAGGCGCCGAATTCGGAGAGCACGGTAAGGAAGGTCTCGAACTGGCCGTCGATGGCGAAGAAGGCATCCGGCAAAGCCACGCGGCGGATGACGGAGCAGAACACATCGCCCTCGTTCCACTGCTGACCGGAGAGGTCAGCGACCATGGTGAGGTAGCCGCGGAGGATGACCTGGAAACCGCAGACGCGCTCGCAGGAGCGGGCGTTCATCTTGTGCGGCATGGCGGACGAACCGACCTGGCCTTCCTTGAAGCCCTCGGTGACGGTCTCGTTGCCGGCCATGAGGCGAATGGTCGTGGCCAGCGAGGAGGGGCCAGCGCCGAGCTCGACGAGCGCAGAGACCGCGTCAAAGTCGAGGGAGCGCGGGTAAACCTGACCCACGGAGTTGAAGATACGGCTAAAACCGAGGTGGTCGGCAATGAGCGTCTCCAGCGACGCGAGCTTGTCCTCGGAACCGCCCATGAGGTCGAGCATGTCCTGGGAGGTGCCCATCGGGCCCTTGATACCGCGCAACGGGTAGCGGCCCAGCAGGCTTTCCACGCGCTCGATGCCCAGCAGCATCTCGTCCGCAGCAGACGCGAAGCGCTTGCCCAGCGTCGTGGCCTGCGCCGCCACGTTGTGGGACCGGCCTGCCATGACGAGGGTCTGGTACTGTGCGGCGCGCTCGCCAATGCGGGAGACGACGGCGATAGCCTTGTCGCGGATGAGCTCGAGGGAACGCAGGATCTGCAGCTGCTCGACGTTCTCCGTGAGGTCACGGGAGGTCATGCCCTTGTGAATGTGCTCATAGCCAGCCAGGGCGTTGAACTCTTCGATGCGTGCCTTGACGTCGTGGCGCGTGACGCGCTCGCGGTCAGCGATGGACGCAAGGTTGACGTCCTCGATGACGGCCTCGTAGGCCGCGATGGCCTCTGCCGGGATGTCGACGCCGAGGTCCTTCTGGGCCTTCATGACGGCGATCCACAGTTGACGCTCGAGGATGATCTTGTGCTCCGGCGACCAGATCTCGGTCATCTCGGGGGATGCATAGCGTGCGGACAGTACGTTGGAAATGTTCTTTTTCTCAGCCACGCCGTTTATTATCGCACGCCTAGCGTGCCGATGCCCCCGACTCTCGCGCTAGGCCGCGCCACGGCGTCTGGGCCCAGCGCTCGGACACAGTCTCCGCCTCAGTGACCGGGCTGGTGCCCGGTCACGCTCATACCCCCTTAGATGCGAATGCGCTCCTGCGCTGCGGGCAGACCGATGTCGTAACGGTAGAAGCCGCCGTCCATCGCGACCTCATCGAGGACGACGTAGGCGTTGCCACGGGCCTCGTGGAGGGTGGAGCCGTGCCCCAGGACGTTGAGCACGCGGCCGCCGTTCGCACGGACGGTGCCGTTTTCCTCGACGGTGGTGCCCGCGTGGAGGATCTTCTCCGGGTTGTCTAGATCCGGGCTAGAGATTTCCGCGCCCTTGACCGGGGAGGCCGGATATCCCTCAGCGGCGAGGACGACGGTGACGGCGTAGCCGTCCTTCCATTCCAGCGGCGGGAGTTGGGCCAGCTCGCCGGCGGCGACGGCGTGGAGGGCCTCGGCCAGCGGGGACTCGAGGAGGCTCAGGACGGCCTGGGTCTCCGGGTCGCCGAAGCGGCAATTGAACTCGACGACGGACGGGCCTTCCTTACCCCAGGCCAGGCCGGCGTAGAGCAGACCGGAGTACGGGGTACCGCGGCGGACCATTTCCTTGGCGACGGGCACGCAGACCTCGTTGACGATGCGCTCGACGCCGCGCTTGGGCAGCCACGGCAGCGGGGTGTACGCGCCCATGCCACCGGTGTTGGGGCCTTCGTCATTGTCGAACGCACGCTTGTGATCCTGCGCCGGCAGCAGCGGGACGACGGTCTCACCGTCGACGAGGCAGAAGAGGGAGACCTCTGGGCCGTCGAGGAAGGACTCGAGTAGAACCGGGTTGCCAGCCCCCAGCACGGCGTCAACGTGCGCGCGAGCCGCGGCGCGGTCTTCGGTCACGACGACGCCCTTGCCGCCGGCCAGGCCGTCATCCTTGACCACGAACTGCGGGCCAAAGCGGTCGAGCGCGGCCTCGATGTCAGCATCCGCAGTACCCGGGGTGAGCTGCTCCGCGCGTGCGGTCGCAACGCCTGCGGCCTCCATGACGTCCTTGGCGAACTTCTTGGAGCCTTCAATCTGAGCGGCGTCCTGGTTGGGGCCGAAGACGAGAATTCCCGCCTCACGGAGAACGTCGGCGACGCCCGCGACGAGTGGAACCTCAGGGCCGACGACGACGAGCTCAGCATCGATGGCCTGCGCCAACTCGAGCATGCGCTGCGGGTCATCAACCTGCGAGTACTCGGGGTGGACGGTGGCGAGTTGGGCGAAGGCCGGTGAACCCGGCGCGACGTGGAGCTCCGGGGCAGAAGGATCGTTTGCCAGTCCCCTGAGGAGGGCGTGTTCGCGGCCGCCCGAACCGATCACAAGAATTCGCATGCCGCCTATCCTACCGGGCAGGTAGGGTATTCCCCATGGCTTCTGTATTTACCAAGATCATCGAAGGCGAACTGCCCGGCCGTTTTGTCTACCGCGACGACACCGTCGTTGCTTTCTTGTCCATCGAGCCCCTGCGCTACGGCCACACGCTCGTCGTTCCCATCCAGGAAGTCGACAAGTGGACCGACCTCGACGAGGAGACGTGGGCCCACCTCAATGCCATCGCCAAGGAAGTCGGCAATGCCGTAAAGAACGCGTTCGACGCCAAGCGCGCCGGCTACATCATCGCAGGCTTCGACGTCCCGCACACCCACATTCACATCTTCCCCACCGACAAGATGGACGAGTACGACTTCACCAAGGCCTACGCTGCCGATGCCACCGATCCTGCAGCCATGGACGAGGCGGCCACCCGCATTCGCCAGCACCTCGGCACCGGCGAGGACGGCTTCCGCTCCTAACGACGTCGTTCCTGGGGAGCGCCCGACTTGACTCAGCTCACCGTCAGACCCGACCACACTGGTCGAAGTCCCGACTCACAACCAACCTGGGTTTTCTTACCTGGCTTGCCTATCAATGTGGCGTAAGCTCGTTCGCATCAACGTCTTTGCCTTGAGGTTTGGTGTCGACGTTCAGGCTTCGTCTGACTTGACTAATGGGTCAGGTTCAGGGGACCTGACTCCAGTTGTCCACACCTGACCAACTCGCAACATGGCCGGAAAGCTGCCTCCCCCCGTCTGACTACATTGAACCAAGGACTAACGCAAACGAGTCCGTGGACAGACCGAGATCAAGACCGTCTCCATCGCTGCGGAGCTGTTGCCCACCCGCTTCTCACCGCGCCGTGCCGCCGCGAGTTAGCCACAACGTCCGAATAAGGCCCGGATTTTTCGAAATCTGGAGCCTTATTCGGGAGTTGTGGCTATTTTCATGCACACTTCGCGGCAGCCCAGGCAGGAGTTGTCATCACAGTAGTCATACCCGACTTGCGCAAAACCTGGGGTTTTCTAAGAAGTAACACTGTGACCTAAAAATACTCTGTTGAAGGGGCCTTTTCGCGGTACTCAAGACACAGTGTGAAAGCCAGGTTTGGGGGCCAGTGTTCGGGATCGGGTCCTAACGTGGGCCTTGGGGAGCGTCCGGCGTGTCCGGTGCGGACTCGGCGCTGCCCGACTCCGTAGCAAAGTTGCCGCGCGACTTCTCCTTGGACTTGCTGCGTGACCACGGCTTGGTGCGCAGCTTCTTCTTCGCCTTCTTCTCAGAGACGGGAACCGCGGTACCGGTGAAGGTGGCGGGCTCGGCCGTGGGGTCGGAGGGGGCATCGGCAGGCTGGGGCACGGCCGGCAGCGCGACCGTAAAGGTCGAGCCGACGCCCAGCTCCGAGGTCACTGACAGGGTGCCGCCATGCTGCTCCACGAGGGATTTAGCAATGGCCAGGCCCAGGCCGGAGCCGCCCGTGTCGCGAGTACGCGACGAGTCCGCGCGGTAGAAACGCTCAAAGATATGCGCGGCGACTTCGTCCTCCATGCCCTTGCCGTCATCGATGACGTCGATATAGATAAAACCGTCGCCATCGCGCAGCTGGATGGTCACCGTCGCGTCATCGCCCGCGTGGCGCATGCCGTTGGACACGAGGTTGAGCAGCACCTGGTGGAGACGGTCCGGGTCGCCGTTAACGAGCGGGATACCGGAGGTCTTGGGGCGCACATCGATGGTGCGTCCGGCAAACGCGGCGCGCGCAGTCGACCCCACGGACATGCAGAGCTCGAGAAGATCGACGGTATGCATCTCGAGGCGATTGCCCTCCGCGCGGGTGAGTACAAGGAGATCCTCGACGAGCAAGGACATGCGCTTGGACTCGGCGTCGATCTTGCCCAGCACGAGGTCTACATCATCCGTGGCGCCGGAGCGGTAGAGCTCCGTGTAGCCACGCAAACTGGTAAGCGGCGTGCGCAGCTCGTGGGAGGCATCGCCCACGAAACGGCGCATCTGGTTTTCCTTGTCGCGCGCGGTCTCGATGGATTCTTGGAGCCGGCCCAGCATAATATTGAGCGATTTGGAGAGCTCGCCGACCTCGGTATTTTCTCCCAGGACCGGGACACGCTTGTCCAAGTCGCCTGCGGCAATCTGTCGAGCGGTGCGTTCCACCTCGCGCAGCGGACGGAGCGCCGCCTTCACGCAGATGAAACTTATCAAGTAAATGATGATGCTGACGATGAGGCTGATGCCGATCTGCATGAAGGACAGCTGCTGGATCTGCGCGTTTTCACGTGCAATCTTCTTCGCCACGACGATAATAGAGCCGTCATTGCGCGTGGCGACGGCGCGCCACTGCTCGCTGGAACGGCGGACCGCACCGGAATTGTCTGTCCGGACCGTGTCCACCGTCTGCGGCGTGCCGTCCACCACGAGATCTTCCACGCGCGGGATGGCCTCAAGATCCGGATTGAAGTACTTGGCAGTACCGTCCGCGCCATACGAGATGACGGTGTATTCGCTCGGCGGACGGCGGTCATCGCTTTCGCCCAACAGATCTTCGTTGCGTGCCCAACCCCGCGCGGCGGTGATGAGATCCTTGTCGACCTGCGAGTAGATCGCTTCGCGCATGAGCGCAGAAACCGCAGCGGAACTCGCGATAAGTCCCGCCAACGAAACGCCCACCACGATGATGACGAGCAACGTGCGCAGCGAGACCGTGCGGACGAAGGAGGAAAGAGATTTCTGTATCTTCATGAAGCGGCAGTCGGCTTCAACCTAGGAGCGCGGCATGCGCAGAACGTAGCCCACGCCGCGAACGGTGTGGATGAGCGGGGTGTCGCCCGTGTCGATCTTGCGGCGCAGGTACGAGATATAGGACTCGACGACGTTGCCGTCGCCACCGAAGTCGTAGTGCCACACGTTGTCGAGGATCTTCGCTTTGGAGAGAACAACTTCTTTGTTCTGCATGAGGTAGCGCAGGAGGTTGAACTCCGTGGGCGATAGGTCGACGATCTCGCCGCCCTTGGTGACCTCGTGCGTGTCATCATTGAGGGTGAGGTCAGCGTAAGTCATGGTGGCGTCAGACGTCATGTCGTCCGCGACGGCGCCGCGGCGCAGAATGACGCGCAGACGCGTGATGACTTCTTCGAGGGAGAAAGGCTTCGTCACATAATCGTCCGCACCGATGGTGAGGCCGTGGATACGCTGATCGACGCTGTCCTTCGCCGTGAGGTAAAGCACCGGGCCGTCAAGGCCTTCTTGGCGAAGCTTGCCGAGTAGCTCAAAGCCGTCCATGCCGGGCATCATGACATCAAGGATGTACGCGTCCGGGTTGATCTCGCGCGCGATGCGCAGCGCCTCCGTGCCCGAGTTCGCGGTGTGCACGTTGAAGCCCTGGAATTTGAGGGACACGGTGAGCAGTTCGACGATATTCGGTTCGTCATCGACCACGAGGATGGTCACGTTGTCATTATGCTTATCGTCCATGATGGAAGGGTGCCTTTCGTAATTTAAGCTCGACTGATTAGTCTGCCACTCGCGTTTTCAAGGGTACTGCCGAAAACCTGAAAGCCGACTGTGAGACTCCGCGGGGATTCCGCGCCCCCGCGCGGGGTAGTTTATGTTCCATTGCGCTGCGCGCCTGTCCCGCGCACCTTAGGCTTACGGTTTATGACTGCGCCTGCTGCTTCTTTGCCCGTGCCTTCCGCGGCTCGCCGTACCGACCGCCTCACCGTCGCTGCGTGGGCTCTGTGGGACTGGGGTTCCGCCGCGTTTAACGCCGTGCTCGTCACCTTCATTTTCTCGGTCTACCTCACCGGTTCCGTGGGCAAGCAGATCGATTCTTCGTACACTCCAGCCCAATGGCTGTCCTGGTCCATGACGGCGGCGGGACTCATTATCTTCGCCGTCACTCCCATCATGGGCCAGCGCTCGGACCGGCGCGGCGCCCGCCGCCGGGCGCTCGCGTTCTGGTCCGGGGCCACCTTCGCCGTTATGGCGTTGCTTTTCTTCGTGCGCAACGACGCCCCCGTCTATTTCTGGCTGGGGCTCGCGGGACTCGCGGTGGGTTCGGTGACCATGCAGTTCGCGGAAGTCAACTACTTCGCACAGCTGAAACAGGTCGCCGCCCCGGAGCGCGTGGGACGCGTCTCCGGCTTGGGCTGGTCCGCGGGGTACTTCGGCGGCATCGTGCTCCTGCTCATCTGCTACTTCGGATTCGTCGCCGGTGGCAGCACCCCGGGGACGGCGGGCGCGCTCAATCTTTCCACTGACGGTGGCTGGAACATGCGGCTCGTCGCGCTCCTCGCCGCGCTATGGTTTGGCGTAAGCGCCATCCCCGTTCTCCTGCGCGTGCCGGAGATTCCCGCCTCTGGTGAGGACACCGGCGGCATCATCGCGTCCTACCGTGCGCTTTTCGCGACGCTGCGCGAGCTATGGCACGAGGACCGCAACGCCTTCTACTTCCTCTTCGCTTCCGCGGTCTTCCGCGACGGGCTCTCCGCCGTGTTCAGCTTCGGTGCCGTGCTCGGTGTCTCGGTCTATGGCTTGAGCGCCGGCGACGTGCTCATCTTCGGCGTCGCCGCCAACGTCGCCGCGGCACTCGGCGCTGTGCTGGGCGGCCTCCTCGATGACCACGTGGGGCCAAAGGCCATCATCCTCACGTGCTTGGGAATCCTCACCTCCATGGCACTCGTGATGTTCTTCGCCTCGGGCCCGCTCGCCTTCTGGATCTGCGGCCTCATACTGTGCCTGTGCGTGGGTCCGGCGCAGGCCTCGGCCCGCGGCTTCCTCGCCCGCGTCGCGCCGCCGGGCCGCGAGGGCCAGATGTTCGGTCTCTACGCCACGACCGGCCGCGCCGTGAGCTGGCTTGCTCCCCTGCTCTTTGGTCTCTTCGTCTCCTGGTTCGGCGACGGCGACCGCGGCGGCGTTCTCGCCATCGGGCTGGTGCTAGCCGTGGGCGCGCTGCTTCTTATCCCCGTCAAGGACCCGACGAAAAACGGCGTGACGCCCGCGGCCTGAGCGGCACGCGGGCGCGGGGCTCGAGCAAGCTCGAGGTTTTAAGGGCGCGGGATGTTGCGCAGGTTGGACTGCGCCAGGTTAATCATCTGGCCCACGCCGCCGCCGAAGACGGTACGGGTTGCGGCCTTGGAGAAGCCGGCGAGCTGCGCGAAGGTCAGCGTCGGCGGGATGGACAGCGCGTTCGGGTCGGTCACCATATCGACGAGAACTGGGCCGTTGAAGGCCATGGCTTCCTGAATCTGCTTGCGGGCCTTCTTCGGGTCCTCAATGCGGATGTGCTTGATGCCAGCGGCCTCGGCGATCTGCGCGTAGTTGACGGCGTCGTGGTCCGTCTCATGCTCCGGCAGGCCCTGGACGAGCATCTCAAGCTTGACCATGCCCAGCGAGGAGTTGTTGAAGACGAACATCTTCACGGGCAGATTGTGGAGCTTGACGGTGAGCAGCTCACCCATGAGCATGGACAGGCCGCCGTCACCGGAGAAGGTGATGACCTGGCGGCCCGGGTTCGCGGCCTGGGCGCCGATGGCCATCGGAAGAGCGTTCGCCATGGTGCCGTGGCGGAAGGAACCGATCTGCTCACGCTGACCGTTCGGGGTGATGTAGCGCGCGCCCCAGACGTTGCACATGCCGGTATCGACGGTGAAGATGGCATCGTCCGCGGCCTCTTCGTCAATGATATTGGCCACGAATTCCGGGTGGATGGGCTTCATCTTCTCGGCATTCTTGGTGTAGGCCTCAACCACGTTGTTGAGCTTGTTGTAGTGCGACTTGAGCATCCGGTCGAGGAAGCGGCGATCCTGCTTCTCCTCGACGTGCGGCAGGATGTTTTCGATGGTCGCTGCGACGTCGCCGGTGACCGGGTACTTGATCTTGGTGCGGCGGCCGATATGGGAGCCGTCGATATCGACCTGCGCGACGTTACCTTGCGGCAGGAAGTCGTTGTACGGGAAGTCAGTACCCAGGAGGATGAGCAGGTCAGCCTCGTGGGTGGCCTCGTGCGCGGCGCCGTAGCCGAGCAGGCCGGACATGCCGACATCAAACGGGTTGTCGTACTGGATGTACATCTTGCCGCCGAGGGCGTGGCCAATCGGAGCCTTGATCTTTTCGGCGAGGGCGAGGACCTGCTCGCGGGCGTTCTTCACGCCAGCGCCAACGAAGAGCGCGACGGTCTTGGCCTCATTGATGGCCTGGGTCAGCGCGGCGGCCTCGGCCGGGTCCGGGAAGACCACCGGGGTGCCGGAGGAAATCTTCGACTGAGTGAAGGCGTCATCGGTAGCCTCCTGCATGGAGACGTCGCCCGGCAGGACGAGGACGGACACGCCCTTGCCCGCCATTGTGGACTGGATGGCGTGATGCAGGACGACACCGCCCTGCTCAGCGGAGTTGACCATCTCGCAGTAGCCGGAGCACTCGTTGAAGAGCATCTCCGGGTGGGTTTCCTGGAAGAACTTCGAGCCAATCTGGCGCGACGGGATATGCGACGCAATGGCGAGCACCTTGGCGCCATTGCGATGTGCGTCGTAGAGGCCCTGCACCAGGTGGGTGTTGCCCGGACCGCAGGAGGCGGCGCAGACAGCCAGCTTGCCGGTGGTCAGGGAGTCAGCCTCAGCAGCGAAAGCAGCGGCTTCCTCGTTGCGAACGTGGACCCACTCGATGGGTGAGCGACGAACCGCGTCGACGATGGGGTTGAGCGAGTCACCCACCAGACCATAAATGCGCTCGACGCCCTGGGCTTCGAGCACGGCGACGAGTTGTTCGGCGTAATTGCGTGCCATAAGAATAATCCTCGTTTTCTTTGTATTTAAGACCCAAATTTGCCTACGCCCGATTGTCCCCGTCCGTGATTGGAAATGCCACTATCAGCTCGCTTCTCACAACCGAACGGGCAGCGTGATCCACGAGACAATGCAACCGCTCAGATTGATTACTATAACGGACGTTCGCTAAAGTAATGCGTCATGACCGAAGAACTCTCGACGCCCCCGACGCTTACCGAACGGCGCCGTGTAGCCCGCACTGAACGCGCCGCACGCCGCCGCGATCGCCGCACCGCCCTGCGCTATGCAGAGGACTCCACGCCCGCGCAGCGCTGGACATTTCTTGCCGTGGTATCACTCGGCCTGCTCATGATTGGTCTCGACAACTCGATCCTCTATACGGCACTGCCGCGGCTCACCCACGAGCTCCATGCCTCCGCGCTTCAGTCGCTGTGGATCATCAACGCCTACCCGCTCGTCCTCGCCGGCCTACTGCTGGGCACAGGCACGCTAGGCGACCGCGTGGGCCACCGACGCATGTTCGTCACGGGCCTCGCGATTTTCGGACTTGCCTCGCTCGCGGCTGCGTTCTCACCGTCCGCGTGGGCGCTCGTGGCTGCACGTGCGTTCCTCGGCTTCGCCGCGGCCGTCATGATGCCCGCGACCCTCGCGCTTATCCGGCTCACCTTCGCCGACGAGAGGGAGCGCAACACCGCCATTGGCATTTGGGGCGCCGTCGCCGTCGTCGGGGCGGCCGCCGGTCCCGTCCTGGGCGGCTTCCTGCTGGAGCACTTCTACTGGGGCTCGGTCTTCCTCATTAACGTGCCCATCTGCGTCGTCGCGCTCGGTCTCACACTGCTCATCGCGCCACCTAACGTCCCGCACCCGGACAAGCGCTGGGACTTTGTCTCCTCTCTCTATGCGCTGTTCGCGCTAGGCGGCTTCACCATGACCATCAAGGAACTTGCGCGCGGCTCCTGGACGCTCGCGGGAGTTGCGCTGCTCGTCGCGATCTGCGGCGGCTGGGTCTTTGTCCGCCGCCAAAACAAACTGGCCGACCCGCTCCTCACCTTCGATATCTTCCGTTCGCGCATCTTTTCTGGCGGCGTTGCTGCCGCAGCCGGCGGCATGTTCGTTCTCGCGGGCGCGGAGCTCACCACGACACAGAAGCTGCAGCTCGCCGATGAATGGACCCCGCTCCACGCAGGACTCGTGGTCGCCATCGCAGCGGTATGCGCCATCCCCATGTCCGCCATCGGTGGCGCGGTGCTCCACAAGGTCGGCTTCCTGCCGCTCATCTCCGGCGGTTTTCTCTCTCTTACCGCGGGCGTGCTGCTTGCCGCATGGGCGACGCATACGGGTCTGCAGCCGGCGCTGTATGCCGGCATGATGCTCGTAGGTCTGGGCGCGGGCTCGGCGATGTCCGTGTCCTCGACCGCGATCATCGGCGCGGCACCGCTTAACCGCTCGGGCATGGCAGCAGGCGTAGAGGAGGTCTCCTACGAGTTCGGCACGCTTATCTCGGTCGCGCTCACCGGTTCGCTACTGCCCATGTTCCTCAGTGCCCACCTGCCGGAGGAGCTGCGCAGCCTGGGCCTTGCCATTATGGATTCGGCGGAGCATGCCTCCGTCGCGGAGCCGGCCTATGCGCAGGCTTACGTCTCGGTACTCACCATCCTGGGCGTCATCGCCGCCGCTTTCGCGGCGTACACTGGCTGGGCTTTCCGCGATAATCCCACATCAGGAGGCAACGGTGGCACGCACGAGTAAAAAGAACGAGGCGCTCGTCGCCGCCCTCGGCATCGTCCAGGACGCCGGCGTCAACGCCGTGACCTACGACTCCTTGTCGCAGGCGACCGGGATGACGAAGTCCGGACTCATCTACCACTTCCCCACTCGCCACGACCTGCTCGTGGAGATGCACCGCTTCTGTGCGCAGCGCTGGGAGGCCGAACTAGAAAAGCTCGGCGGCGGGCGCGCCGAAGCGCTCACGCGCACGCAGCGTCAGCGCGCGCTTGTGCTCTCCTTGTCGAAGAACGATCCACTCGTCGAGCTACTCATGTCTATCCATGCGCAGTCCCACCCGGATTTCCAGGCCATCTGGAAAGAGGTCGACGATGAATGGACGCCCGATCCCTCGCGCGACGTGAGCGACGAGGCCGAACTACAGGAGCTCATCGTCGCCGTGCTTGGCATGGGCTTGTGGGTTCATGACCACGTCTCAGAAACGCACCTGTCCGCGGGCAATCGAGAGAAGATCCTCGAGCACATGCTGCGGATCCTCGACGCGGACGCCTAAAGGCCCGCCCCAAACACGGCGCGATTTCACTTTCGGGCGCGCTGGAGCTCTTTCCGCGCCAGAACTGCGCGCAACACGCCCGAAAATAAGGCAAAGACGGGAGCCTCGAGCGACAAAGTTGAAGCCCCCTACCCCTTAGTGCAGGTAGAGGGCTTCTTTTGGGGCTGGAGACGAGACTTGAACTCGCAACCTACGCTTGCCTTTCCTTCATACTAACCCTTTCGTCCATTTCGTCTGTTCTACATATATCGAGCTCAGGCCCACAGGTAAGGAAAGAACGCCCCGACTAGTATCGCCTCCTCCGGCTATTACTTAGACACTTTTTAGACACTTTTTGCCTCTGCGAAAGCGTCTGTATAGTCGGGAATTACTGCAGGCTTTGCAAGATAAGCTTGCTCAGTTACTCGTGTCGAGGAGTGCCCCAAGTAGCGAGAAGCCGCCAGCAACCCGTAGCGTGTTTCTATTCGAGTAGACACTGTTTTCCTGAATGCATGCGGTTGGATTTTTAGGTCGCCACGCGCTTCCGCCAAGGTATTTTCAGTATTAGTCACCGTTCTGTAAGTACCCGTCCTCGAAGGAAATACCGGCTCCTCAAAGTGTTCACGGTAAGGCTTCTCTGATTGCCTTCTAAGCGCTTGAATCGCTATCGGGGCTACCGGAATCACGCGTCGACTTGAATCAGTCTTCGGCTTATCCTGCCGGCCCCCTCGCTCGTCAGTAGTGCCAGTGATAGCGATAACACCTTTTTCTAGGTCAACATCAGACCAGCGAAGGGCAAGGAGCTCACCTATTCTTGCCCCTGATCCACGAAGCACATCTACGATCTCCAAGAGGCTTTCGCCCCGCTTGGGGCCAGTAGCATTGCCCCCACACCATGCCTCGATCCGGTTGCGATATTCCTCCATCTGAGCATCGGAGAGAGCGTTGACTTCCTTTTTCTCCCGCTTTGGTAGTCGAGTTTCCCGGACTGGGTTGGTAACCATCAGACCCCAACGAACAGCGAGTCCAGCAGCATTACTGAGGACCGCCCTTGCGGTTCGAGCCGTACCTGGGGTCAGCCCCTCCAAGAACGCTTGCACCCTAAGGGTTGTCAGCTCATTAAGCCGGACAGCTCCGAGGTTTGGAGAGATGTGGAGTTTGATGGGTGCTGTTGCAAACTTCAGGCGGAGAGCCGTGACGACCCAGTCTTCATCCTCTGATGCTCGCTGCGGGTCGGCGTTCTCAGGCAGCCTCGAACACCCGGCTGACGATCACCGCATCCGGGTTCGGTTGCCCGTAGGCAAACATCGCGCCCTGGCCTTTCCGTAATGAGCGCATCGCTTCCATCCCTTTCAAGGTCCGGTACGCCGAGGTCCGGTTCTTAAACGCGCCTTTCGGTCCGAGGATCCGTTTCAGCCGCCCATGATCTCCTTCAATGACGTTATTGAGGTATTTCACCTGCCGGTGTTCCACGGTCTGCGGGCAGATTCCCTCTGACTTCAACTCGGCGATTGCCCTGGCCAGGGAGGGTGCTTTATCGGTGTTGATCACCCGCGGGGACCCGGTTATCGTGTTCGACCTCAGGGTCTTGGCCAGGAAACGCTTCGCTGCGGCGACGTTACGCTTTGGGGACAGGTAAAAATCCAAGGTATGCCCGCCCGCGGTGATGGCCCGATAGAGGTAGCACCACTTTCCCCCGACCCGGATATAGGTCTCGTCCACCCGCCAGGACCGGGCCTGCCAATCCGGGATTTGTCGGTACCACCGGGTCTGCTTGTCCAGCTCAGGAGCATATTTCTGGACCCAGCGGTAGATGGTGCTGTGATCGACCGGTATGCCCCGCTCGGTCATCATTTCTTCCAGATCGCGGTAGCTGAGCCCGTAGCGGCAGTACCACCGGACCGCCCACAGGATGATTTCACGGGGGAAATGACGACCGGAGAAGATACCCATGGCTGTGATTATTTCACGTCGCTCTTCCTACTGCCCCAACTTTGCAACAGCACCTCACTGGGCAACGCGTGGCCGAGGACGTAGACCCAAAAGACCCGGAGGCGGGCTGAGTTTCTACGCCGTCCTGGCAGCACTCCAGACCGCCGTCATCCACCTGCTGGACCGCTGCCCCTACTGTCACCACCCCCGAGACACCTAACGAAGTACTACTAGGAGGTATATTGTTTCCTGGTAAATACGTGACACCGCAGGTAAGGGGGCTTCTGGTCAATTTTTTACCGTATGACACAAAGATAATACAAATTTTTAGCGTGACTAGTGCTTGACATGAGTTAAGTATTTGGTCCTAGAGATTATGGTCCAACGGTCTATGGCTAGGCCCGCTCAGGGTTGTCAACAGGCCCCGCCATAACAGGAGTTATACCTTGAACGTGAAATTTTCCGCGTCCCCGCGGAGTATGCGGCGCAGAATCAAACTCAGTGTCGCAGCCATAACTAGTACAGCACTTATCGGCGGGACTCTTGTCGCTGTCCCGTCACATCCGCTCGTGCCCAACTCGATGGTCGCGCAGGCTCAGGCTCAGGAGATCGCACAACAGATCTCCTACGCGCAGGGCACGTTGCTTGATCTCTCACTGCTCAGCGGTTTCATTACCCCGGACAGTCAGAATGCTTTTAATGATCTGCTCACTCTCATCGAAACCGAACAGTCCTGGCCCGAGGACGACGGCGATACCCCGGAGACCAGTCAGCTCACCCTCGCGCTGGCGCAGTCAATCAACCTCAACCTCGGTGCCATCACCCTGCCACTTGTCGACGACGGATCCGGGAACGGACTGTTGGACCTCGGTACCGAGGGCGTGGGTGTACTCGGTACCTACGCGGCTGCCTCCGACGCGAATTCGGCCCGGGCCGCGGCCGGCGTCCTCAATGCGGACGGCGTCATCAACGCGGATCCCACCCAAGAGGCGGGCAATGTCCAAACCTCAGTGCAGCTGACAGCCCTCCTGGACCAGCTCGGACTCGGGGTGGTCACCGACAGTCTGGCAGATGATCTGTCGCTGCGCCTGGGCGCGGTCAGCTCCAGTGCGGAAGCTGACGGTGAGCAGGTCACGGCTGAATACGCGGTGGCGAATGCCCAGTTGAACCTGCACAGTCCGCTGTTGGAAGAAGTCGGCGGACTGGTTGAACCCGGCGGGCTCGGAGCCGGTCTGGACGACACCGTCGAAGGACTGCTCGGCGAAGCAGGCCTGTTGGACAGTGTCACAGGCGTCCTTAATTCAGTTCTGGGAACGCTTGGTGTCCTCAGGATCGAGGGGCCGGTGTTGGAGACCAATGTCGAAGAGACCTTGAACCAGCTGTTGGCAGAGCCGCTCGAGGATCCCAACGGGCTTGTTTCCTTGAACCTGGCAGAAGGTGAGTTGCAGGTCAACCTGGAGCAGCTCCACGGCGACAACCTCAGTAATCTCGATCCGAACACCCCGCTGATCAACGATGCGCAGCTCACCGAGATCGTCGGGACCGTGGACGGGCTCCTCGAGACGCTCTCCGACCGGATCACTCAGACGATCAACCAGGGAGTGCTGGACACACGGCTGACCACGAACGTTTCCGTTCTCGGTAGTCGGGTTCTCGACATCAATGGGACGCTGGCGCAGATTCTGGCTGAAGACGAATCGATCATCGAAGGCAGCGGGCTCCTCGGTAACCTGTTGGCAGGGCTTCTCGACGGCCTGACGACGGCGGTGGGTGGCCTCCTCGGGGAGGAAAATGACAATGGTGACCTCGAGGTCACCATCCTCAACGACCTCATCGGCACCCTGACTGAACCCGTAGAGACGCTACTCGCGGTAGATACCGGCCTCGGGAACCTGATCAACACCGTCCTGGGGGAAGTCCTCCAGGTGAAGGTCAACGCACAAACCAATGAGCTGGTCGCCTCCGGTGAGGCAGTCACGGACCGTCCGAACGCAGTCGTCGGTACACCGACCGACCCGTCGGCCAACTTCGACATCCAGCCGGTGCACATCAAGTTACTGGGCCTGGGCACCACCGGAGGAGTAGTCGACCTACCGCTGTCGCGCTCTACGGTGACTGCCACGGATACCGCGGTGGCCACTGATCTGGCCATCAATCCCGACGAGGGGCCGCGCGAAGGCGGCAATGCTGTCACACTGACCGGCGATAACCTCGCATATCTCGACGACAACGGCGACCCCGCCGGCATCGATACAATCTACGTCGAAGATCTGGCAATCACGGACTTCGAGGCGGATCCCACATCAGGTTCCGTTACGTTCATCGCCCCTGTATGGGCAGACCTGAACACCACTGAGGACACCGTCCAAGTAACGGTAGAAACAAACGGCTTTCGTTCTGAACCCGTCGATTACACCTACGTCGATACCCCATACGCGGTCACCTACGACCCCGGATACGGTTGGGGCACGATTGAATCTGGCGAAACAATCACCATCCCCCAGATCGGCGACGCTGCCATCCCGGAAGGGACGGAATTCTCCATCGAGTCGGGCTGGGCGCCACCGCCGAGCTGGACCGTCGACATTGATCCGGCCACCGGCGACCTGACAGTGACCGCCCCGACGGATGCCCCGGTTGGTTTCCTCTACCGCGTTCCCGTCACCGTCGATTACCCAGACGGCACGACAGACAATGAGTTCGCCCGCGTCAACGTCGTAATGGCCCCCTTCGGGGTAGTAGACGTCATCCCCGGTGATGGCTTCACAACAATCATCTTCTCCGACGGGACTGAAATGCTCGTGCCACACGGCAAGGATGGAGCAGACGGCGCCCCGGGTGAATCCATTACAATTATCACCCAGGACCCCCAGCCAAACGGTGATGTTGTGCTAGTCTTCTCCGACGGCACAACGATCACAGTCCCAGCTGGTGCTGATGGTGAGTCCATCACGATCACCAACCAGGTCACTGATCCGGATGGCAATATCACCTTGACCTTCTCTGATGGCAACACTGTGGTCATTCCCGCCGGCCTCGCTGGCGCTGACGGTGCCGACGGTGCTTCCATCACCGTGGCAAATTCTTACCTCAATGACTCCGGTGACCTGGTCATCGAGTTCTCCGACGGCACTTCAGTAACAGTCCCAGCCGGTGTGGATGGCCAGTCCATCACCATCGTCGGGGAAACCACCGACGCTGATGGCAACACCGTCATCGAGTTCTCCGACGGCACCACCGTCACTGTCGCCCAGGGCGAACAGGGCGAACCCGGTACACCGGGTGCTCCCGGTGGTTCCGGCGGTTCCGGTGGTTCCGGTGGTTCCGGTGGTTCCGGCTCATCTTCCGTGATCGTGGGTGGTTCGTCAGCCGGAGGCGACCAGTGCATGGCTACAACGTCCAGTTCGATCCTCGCGCTGCTGGCGGTTCTGGGGACGGCTGCCGCCGTCAGCG
Organism: Corynebacterium sp. SA-MJD20WY100; assembly: GCF_039822565.1. NCBI lineage: Bacteria > Bacillati > Actinomycetota > Actinomycetes > Mycobacteriales > Corynebacteriaceae > Corynebacterium > Corynebacterium sp. SA-MJD20WY100. Next base: position 24,979 of record NZ_JBCJKS010000001.1, read on the forward strand.
CACCCCTGCTGGAGCCCTTGGCCCAGACGATTGGTGGCCAAATTCAGGCGCAGCTAGACCGGTTAGAGATTCCGGGGAGTTCTCAGCCGGCATGGCTGACCGAGGTTAACCGAAGAATTGAAGAGGCTGCCCGTTCAATCGATGAGCGTGTTATCGTGCCCGCCGTGATTGGGGCCGGCGTCCTCGCTTCGTTGGGCGTGGCCTCGGCCTCCTGCAGCGATTCGGAACGGCAGACCATAATCGGAAGTTCTGTCTAATACCGTTTGACTCGATGGCCATTACTCGGCCAGCCAGATCAAGCTAACGGCACTTGTCCGCTGTGCCCTCAATGAGGGTGCAGCGGACATTCGTTTTCCATATACCGGCCGAATAACTTCCGTCGGATAGGGGTAGACCCGTTTCTACCGACCAACACTGCCTATAGATGGTGCTGTTGCAAAGTTGGGGGGAGAGCCGTGACGACCCAGTCTTCATCCTCTGATGCTCGCTGCGGGTCGGCGTTCTCAGGCAGCCTCGAACACCCGGCTGACGATCACCGCATCCGGGTTCGGTTGCCCGTAGGCAAACATCGCGCCCTGGCCTTTCCGTAATGAGCGCATCGCTTCCATCCCTTTCAACGTCCGGTACGCCGAGGTCCGGTTCTTAAACGCGCCTTTCGGTCCGAGGATCCGTTTCAGCCGCCCATGATCTCCTTCAATGACGTTATTGAGGTATTTCACCTGCCGGTGTTCCACGGTCTGCGGGCAGATTCCCTCTGACTTCAACTCGGCGATTGCCCTGGCCAGGGAGGGTGCTTTATCGGTGTTGATCACCCGCGGGGACCCGGTTATCGTGTTCGACCTCAGGGTCTTGGCCAGGAAACGCTTCGCTGCGGCGACGTTACGCTTTGGGGACAGGTAAAAATCCAAGGTATGCCCGCCCGCGGTGATGGCCCGATAGAGGTAGCACCACTTTCCCCCGACCCGGATATAGGTCTCGTCCACCCGCCAGGACCGGGCCTGCCAATCCGGGATTTGTCGGTACCACCGGGTCTGCTTGTCCAGCTCAGGAGCATATTTCTGGACCCAGCGGTAGATGGTGCTGTGATCGACCGGTATGCCGCGTTCGGTCATCATTTCTTCCAGATCGCGGTAGCTGAGCCCGTAGCGGCAGTACCACCGGACCGCCCACAGGATGATTTCACGGGGAAATGACGACCGGAGAAGATACCCATGGCTGTGATTATTTCACGTCGCTCTTCCTACTGCCCCAACTTTGCAACAGCACCTTCTCACCCGCTTCACCACAACAGCTTGTCCTCACTGAGCCTTCCCCGAGTCAGCTTCACAGGAATGGCAAGCAATCACCCGGCAAAAGTGACGACGGCTAGGCAGTCAGTCAGCTACATAGGCCTTGAAAACACCTCGCTAGGAGGTAGGGGAAGTCAGTTTCCCGGCCCGAGACTTTAAGCTACCGTCATTCAGCCTTCCTTCTCTGTTCCACGAGATCCACCGCCAAGCAAGCTAGGTCGACCGTAAGACCAAAGTCTGCAATAAAATCCCCACTCATAGTGGCGGTTCCTGGAACCATGCTCGGCCACGCGAAGCCATGAGCTACACCGCTAAAGGTGTTAAATATCCACTGATACCCCTCCCTCAGTGTCACCTCGTGCTCGCTACGCTCAGCAGCAGTTAGGGTGACGCCCGCCGAAGCAATTAAATGAGCCGCGATCCCTGCTGTTCGATTGAGGATCTCCTGCTCACCCAAGCGTCCCCGGTTCCCTACTGCCTTCAGCCGTTCCTCCTGGCTGGCCACCAACTCTGCAGGAGGAACAAGCGCGGTGAGTTGGGTGAAGGACGAGAACGTCCTGTAGGCCCGCCTGAGGCTCCCTCCCTCAACAGTCAGGATGTCAGTCGTGTTAGAGACTCGATCCCTGTGGTCGTCCGGGCCCAGCATGTAGACCACTCGGGCGGCTCCCAAGAGCGCTGTCCTAGCCAATGACTGCAGGACAATTGGCGTCGTTCCACCAGACTCGGGCTCCACGAGTGAGAGAATCTGCCGAATTGACCCCATGGCAGAGGTAATCCCGTAAGAGATCGTCAGCCTCGGGTCTACTGGAGGCTCTGGCAGCTCCTCGAGGATTCGATCAATTTCGCTCCCCGGTTTCGCAAGCTCAAGCACACTCTGAGGAAAGGACAAGGCGATACGATCGGCACGTTCGAACCCCCTCCAAGCCATCGCCAGACGCTGGAGCGCGCCGGGTTCATTTTGTCCGATGTCCATAACCATCACATTTCTCCGATTACTACCGAGCCCCTCCAGACAGGCTTCTCCCTTACCTCCAAGCATGGCCGGCGATCAGCCCACATGAGGAGGACCAGAGTAGGCATTTATTCGCCGCTAGGAGAACCCGACTGTCTCTACCCGGTTATTCCTCAGCGCTATCCACTCTTCCCGAAGGAAGGGCTGCATGAGAGCCCGAAGAGTTCAGATGAACCCGTCCGGTGACAGCTATTATTTAGACACTTTTTAGACACTTGCCGCTACAAGAGAAAATCCCCAGGCCATTGACCTGGGGATTCAGAGCTGGAGACGAGACTTGAACTCGCAACCTACGCATTACAAGTGCGTTGCGCTACCAATTGCGCCACTCCAGCCTGTGCGAGCGAAGCGCACTAGGGCTAAATCGTACAATATGGCGCCCGCCGGTACCTAAGCGGCGCGAGCATGGCGCGGCACAGGGGTACAGGCACAGGGGTGCAGGTGCAGGGGTGCGCGGCGGCGGGCACTACAGATAGAGTTGCAGGCTAGATACGCATACGCAGTTATTCGACTCTCGACACACGCGGTGGTCGCGCCGCCTCACGGACGCGGCCCCCATTTCAACGCAAGGCACACGTAGACACAGTGACACATCTCAAAGATCAGTTCCGCGGCTGGGCTGGCAAGCTGGGCAGCGGCTTCTTCGGCGACGCCCGCACACGCATCGCCACGATTGACGCGGCCCAGGCCGCACCCCCGCCGTCGCCGCTGGCACCGGTCGATCTCACGGACCCGGCGCAGGTGACGGGCGTGATGGAAATCGCCGCGCGCATCGGCGAGATCCTCATCTGCGCTGGTTCCTCGAACGCGGACGCGCGCTCCCAGATTTACCTCGCAGCGGCGTCCTATGGCCTGCACTACTGCCACGTCGATGTCGTGATGAACACGATCACCATCCACACCAACGTGGGCACGGGCGCGGACCGCCGGCCGATCACGGTCTTCCGCGTGGCACCGGGCATTGATGTGAACTTCTCCAAGCTCTCGGCCGTGGATAAGCTCATCCGCTCCATCCACTCCGGCGCCACGCCGCCCGCGCTGGCCGAGCGCATCCTCAACGAAATCGATCACATGCCGCCGCCGCGCGGTATCCGCTCCGTCCTCGTCGGCTGGGGCGTCATGGGCGCGGCCTTCACGGTCGTCCTCGGCGGCGGGCTGCTGGCAGCGGCGCTGACGTTTATCATCACCATCCTCATCATGGGAGTCAATACTCTCCTCGCGCGTTATCGGGTTCCGACGTTTTATCAAAACATCACCGGCGGATTCATCGCCGTGTTCCCTGCCGCGTTGTCCTATAACCTAGCGGCGACGCTTGGCATCCACCTCGTTCCGTCACAGGTCATTGGTTCGGGGATCATCATCCTCGTGGCGGGGCTGACGTTGGTACAGTCCCTTGTCGACGGCATCACCCGTGCGCCCGTCACCTCCACCGCGCGCTTTTTCGAGGCGGTGCTGGCCACCGGCGCGATCATCGGCGGCGTCGGCTTAGGGATTCAAACTGCCGATGCCCTGGGCTTCCCGCTGCCACCTCTGGAAACGATGGCAGCACCGGTCTATCACCAAATCCCACTGCTTATCACTATGGGCGCCATCGGCTCTGCCGCATTCGCGTACTCGCTGTATGCCGCGTGGAAAGAAGTTATCGTCTCCGGACTAACCGCCGGCGCCGGCATGGTCTTCTACTACTTCGTGGTCATCCCCTTCGGCGTGGGCACCGTCGTGGCCTGCGGCATCTCCGCCATCGCGGTGGGACTCGCCGGCGGTCTCCTTGCTCGCCGTTACTACATCCCGCCGCTCATTACGATGATCATCGGCTACACGCCGATGCTGCCGGGTCTCATGCTCTACCGCGGCATGTACGCCACGATCAACGAGCAGGTCATCACCGGTTTCACCAACCTCGCCACGGCGATCGCCATAGCGGGCTCGCTGGCCGCGGGTGTCGTGCTCGGCGAGCGCGGCGCACGCCGCCTGCGCCGCCCGCAGTACTTCCGTCCGTACGAAGCCTTCAAGCGCCTGGGGCGCTTCTCCGCGCACCAAGCCCGCGCGCTGCGCCACCGCACCCCGCGTATTCCGCGCGTGCCGCTCTCCCCACGTGCCCCGCGCGTCGAGCGCCCCGTGCCGCCGCCCGTGCAGGCGCCGCAGCCAGCTCCGGCCGAGACCACGGGGGCATCGGAAAGCCCGAGCGTGGCACAGGTCCGTATGGAGCAGGACAAGACGGTACGCGAGCAGCTCAAACAGCTCAACAGCCACGAGGTGCTCGACCTCCTCGAGGCTCTCGACCCAGCCACGGAAACGTGGGAGGCCATCTCCAGCCCGTTGGCGGACGGCTCCTCCTCGCCGGACGACCCAGATTTCCCGCCCCGGATTCCTCACGGCGATTGAGCGGCCTGTCGCGCAATAGCGTAGAATTGCAAGGTCTAAGAACAATCCCGTCAAGCAGGAGGACATTCGTGCCACCCAAGGTCACCGACGTTCAACCCAGTGCGGATAACTCGCACGTCCTCGAGGAAGAGACCGCCCGCGCCGCGCGCCGCATTGTCGCGACGTACTCGGAAGACTTCCTCGACGGCGTCACCCTGATGTCCATGCTCGGTGTGGAGCCCAAGGGACTCATCCACCGCAAGGTCCTCGCGGAGCACGAAGAAGCGCAGCCGAAGAAGGCCACGCGCAAGAAAGCAACGAAGAAGGCTACCAAGAAGGCGACGAAGAAGTCGACCAAGAAGACCACCAAGGCTGCTAAGAAGACCTCGAAAAAGGCCGCCAAAAAGACCGCGAAGAAGTCTTAAAGCGCAGGTATGAGCGACAACAACTTCGTCGTCGTAGCCAACCGGCTGCCAGTCGACCTCCACACCGCCCCCGACGGAACCCGGACCTGGACCCCGTCGCCGGGCGGTTTGGTCGCTGCGCTCACTCCCGTGCTCGAAAAGCACAACGGCTGCTGGGTCGGCTGGCCGGGCGTCGTGGGGGACGCGCCCGAGCCCTTCCGCACCGAACGCGGCGTGCTACTCCACCCCGTCAAACTCTCCCAAGCGGATTTTGAGGGCTTCTACGAGGGCTTTTCCAATGCCACGTTGTGGCCGCTCTACCACGACCTCCTCGTCACCCCGGTCTATGACCGCGACTGGTGGCACGTCTACCGCGAGGTCAACCTCCGTTTCGCCGACGAGGTCGCTGCCGTCGCCGCCGAGGGCGCGACCGTGTGGATTCAGGACTATCAGCTCCAGCTGCTGCCGGGCATCCTGCGCCAGCTGCGCCCGGACCTCACCATCGGCTTCTTCCTCCACATTCCTTTCCCTGCGCCGGATCTCTTCGCGCAGCTGCCCTGGCGCATGGAGCTCGTCCGTGGACTCCTCGGCGCGGACCTCGTGGGCTTCCACCTCGAGGCCAACGCCCGCAACTTCCTGGCGCTGGCCCGCCGCTTTGGCATCGAGGTCTCCGGCGAGGTCTCCACGCGCGAGGTCACCGCGCACCTGGAACTGAACAACGGCCGCCGCGTGGGCGTGGGCGCCTTCCCCATTTCCATTGACGCCGCCGCCATGAACGAATGGTCCGCCGCTGACTTGGGCGGCGCGGAACGCCTCCACGCGGACCTCGGCCACGAGCGCACCGTCATCCTGGGCGTCGACCGACTCGATTACACAAAGGGCATCCTTCAGCGTCTCAAGGCCTTCGAGGAACTCCTCGAGACCGGCGCCCTCAACCCGGAAGAGGTCTGCCTCGTGCAGATCGCCACGCCCTCGCGTGAGCGCATCACGAGCTACCGCAAGACCCGCTCCCAGATCGAGGAGGCCGTAGGCCGCATCAACGGACGCTTCGCCCAAATCGGCGCACCCGTCGTCCACTACCGCCACACGAGCGTGTCCAAGGACGAGCTTCGCCGCTACTACCGCATGGCAGACGTCATGCTCGTTACGCCGTTCAAGGACGGCATGAACCTCGTGGCCAAGGAATACATCGCCTGCCACGGGGACGACTCGGGCGCACTCGTGCTCTCCGAGTTCGCCGGCGCCGCCGTCGAGCTCACCCAGGCCTACCTGTGCAATCCTTTCGACATTGAGTCCATTAAGAAGGCCCTGCGGGACGCCGTGGTCGGCCTGCGCAATCAGCCGGAGGTCCTCGCTGAGCGCATGCATGCCATGCATGCCCAGGTCATGGAGCACGACGTCGACCTGTGGGCGAATTCCTTCCTCGACTGTTTGGAGGAAAAATGAAGAAAATCCTCGCTCCTCTCCTCGCTCTCACGCTCGCGGCCTGCGGCACGCCGGAGGACAACGCCGCGCCCGGCGACCAGGTACGCATGGATAAGTCCTGGCAGGTCGTCGGCATCTACACGGCTGCCGATGCCCCCAGTTCCATCCCTGAGAGCGTCCAACCCGCGCCCAGTCTCACGCTCGGCACGCAGGGACTCGTGGGGACGACGGGCTGTGCCCAGTTCCGCGCGGACGCCACGTACCTCAACGGCGAGGAAGAATCCAACGTCGAGGACGCGGACGCCGTGCGCATCGACTCCGTGCACGTCGACGACACGCGCGCTGACTGCACCGGCGAGTCCCTGTGGGCGCACAACCAGCTCACACGCCTGCTCGCTCAGGATCACGAGTTCACCCTCCGCGTCGACGAGAACAACCAGATGGTCTTCACCCTGCGCGACGGCCGCGTGGACTCGCCTGCCATCCGCTTCGTATCCCTCGCTGCCTAGAAACGCTGAAAAGGAGCATTTATGACCGAACAGCCGGCTTTCATCAACGAGCTCGCACGTACCCCGCGGCTCGCGGTCGTCTCCGACTTCGACGGCACGCTCGCCGGTTTTGCCACGGACCCTTACGCGGTCCACGCGGATCCCCGCTCGCTCACGGCGCTCGAGCGCCTCGCCCAGCTCCCCGACACGTGGGCCGCGGTGCTCAGCGGTCGCCACCTCGAGGGGCTCGCCCGCGTATGCCCGCTCCACGATCCCGTCATCTTCGGTGGCTCCCACGGCGCGGAGACCGCAGGCCCCGCGGGCGCGACCCCCGTCACGCCCGAACAGCAGGCCTTCCTCGACGACGTCGAAGCCCAGCTTCGCCCCATCCTCGCCCAGTTCCCCGGCGCCGAGATCGAGTACAAACCCTTCCAGCGCGTGCTCCACGTGCTCAAGCTGCATTCCCAGGATCCCGCAGCCGCACGTGCCGCGCTCGACGCCGCACTCGCCCTCGATCTTCCCGGCGTCGAAGGCAAGATGGTCGTGGAATTCTCCGCCTCCTCGGCGACGAAGGGCTCGTGGATTCAGGCCCTGCGCGAGCGCCTGGGCGCCACGGCCGTCGTCTTCCTCGGCGACGACGTCACGGACGAGACCGGCTTCGCCGCGCTCACCCAGTTGCCTGCTGGCCCGGACCTGGGCGTCAAGGTAGGCGCGGGCGAGACCACCGCCGTCCACCGCGTGCCCGGCGTCGACGCCGTGGCGGACTTCCTCACGGACCTCGCCGCCGCTCGCGCGGACTTCCTCGGCCGCTAAGTGCCAAAAAGTGCCGCAGCGGCGCATAACCAAAATCCCTCGCCCGCCGCGCAGGTTGTCGCAGTTTTCGGTAGTTAGCGCGGCGGGGCGATGGTCGTGCCGCGCTCGAAGGTCGTGGGCAGCAGGCGGCGCGGGGTCTCATCGGGTAGTTCGGCCTCACCGCGCGCGATGAGCGAGGCGAGCATGTGGCCCGCGGCCGCGCCCTTCGCCTTATTCGGCTGCACGACGGTCGACAGTCCGCGCAGGCGGGCGGTCTGAATGCCGTCGAAGCCAGTGACAGAGAGCTCGCCCGGGACATCGATGCCGCGCTCGCGCGCCACTGTGAGTACGCCCAGCGCCATGGAGTCCGTGGTGCACAGGACGGCGGTGAGCTCGGGGTGGGCATCGAGAAGCTCGGTAGCTGCTGCGTGCGTGGTCTGGGCATTGTTGAGGTGGCGCGTCAGCACCGGAACGTCCGTGATGCCAGCTTCATGGAAGACCTGCAGCGCGCCCGTCACGCGCGAGCGCTGCACGTGCATGTCAGCCTCGGCCAGGCGCTCCGGCGAAACGAAACCGTCCACCGGTTCGCGGAAGAGACGGATAGCGAGGATGCCGATCTTCGTGTGGCCAGCTTCCACGAGCGCACGCGCCGCTGGCTCAATGGCTGCAACGTCGTCAATGCCCACGAAGGGCAGCCCGGCGTCTGTGGGCTGGTCACAGACCACCACGGGCAGGCCGCGGCCGCGCACGGCCTCGAGGTACGGGTCGTCTGCGGCGACGGAGTAGACGACGAAGCCGTCGACGGCGGCGCGCGCGACGAGCGAGGGGGCATCGGCAGGCGAGCTGGTGCCGGGGCCGGCGGGGATGAGGGTCAGCGTCGTATCCGCGCCGGCGGAAGCCTCGGCCACGCCCGCGAGGAAGTCGACGGAGGCCTGGTCCTCGAAGGCGTAGGAAAGGTGCTCGGTGAGCAGGACGCCCACGGAACCAGCGTGGCGGGTGCGCAGGCTGCGCGCCGTGGGATCGGGACCCGGGTAGCCTCGCGCGGCCGCCGCGGCGAGGATGCGCTGACGCGTGGCTGCGGAGAGCTGATCCGGGCGATTGTATGCGTTCGAGACGGTGGTGGGAGATACCCCCAACTCGGCGGCGAGCGACGCCAGAGTTTTGCGTTGTGGGGTGCGTTTGACCATAAGCGCTACCCTACCTCACCCACCCGCGCCGACCTCCCCCGATTTTCAATTGGTTATCAATTGACATTGAGTTGCAACAACGGAAAACTGGAGCGCATGATTCACTCGCGTTCCCTGACTCTCGTGTCCGTCGCAGCACTGGCTCTCACGGCCACCGGCTGCTCCTCTAGCTCCTCTGACTCGTCAGCCTCTGGCGACAAGACCATTAAGATTGTCGCCTCCACGCCGATCTGGGCTGACGTCGCCAACGTCGTCGCCGAGTCCACGGACGCGGACGTCGAGGTCTCCTCTGTGATTACGGACCCGAGCGTGGATCCGCACCACTTCGAGCCCACTGCGGCCAATATCGCGCAGGCCAATGAGGCAGACATGGTCGTCGTCGGTGGCGGCGGCTACGACGCATGGCTCTACGAGACGGTCAAAGAGCAAGACAAGGTTGTCACCGCCCTGCCGCTCATTGAGCACGGAACGCTCGACGAGCACATGAATGACGAGGGCCTTAAGGTCACGATCATCGACGGTAACGAGCACATCTGGTACGACGTCGAGGCCATCAACGTCGTCGCCGAGGAGATCGCGGACGCCATCAACGCCAAGGACCCGGAGGCGGGCGCCTCGGCCGACGGCCTCGAGGAGAAGACGAAGGGCTTTGCCGACCGCATCGCCGCGCTGCCCGCCAAGAAGTACGCGCAGACCGAGCCGATTGCGGACTACCTCCTCGCACCGTCGGACTCCTGGACTGACAACACGCCGGAGAAGTACCGCGCCGCCACCCTCGACGAGGGCGAGCCGGCCGCAGCTGACCTCGCGCGCTTCCTCGGCGTCATCAAGGACGGCGACATCGACGTCCTCATCTACAACCCGCAGACCGAGACGGATATGACCACGCGCATCCACGATGCTGCGGAGGCCGCCGGCATCCCGATCGTCGAAATCGGCGAGACCCCGGTGGACGGCGAGAACTTCTTCGATTACTACGAGTCCGTTGTCTCCGCGCTGGAGTCCAATGCCAAGTAAGTCGCTCGTCTCCTTCCGCGACGCCGCGGTGGACCCGCTGTGGTCGAACATGTCCTTCGACATCGAGCCCGGCGAGTTCATCGCGGTGCTCGGCCCCAATGGCGTGGGCAAGTCCACGCTGCTCGGCACCATCCTGCGCACGCGCCATCTCAGCGAGGGCCGCGTGGACGTCAATTGCCGCGTGGGCTATATCCCTCAGCAGCGCATGTTCCCGCCTGAGCTGCCGATGCGCGCCCGCGACCTCGTCTCCCTCTCCCTCGCCCATGGCGTGGTGAACAACCGCCGCGCCTCGCGCGCTCGAGTAGACGAGCTCCTCGCCGAGGTTGGCGCAACCGGCATCGCAGACCGCCGCGTAGGCCTGCTCTCCGGCGGCCAGCAACAGCTCATCCGCCAGGCCCAAGCGCTCGCCGCCGACCCGCAGCTTCTGCTCGCGGACGAACCACTGCTCTCGCTTGACCCGGCGCGCCAGCAGGCCACCGTGGACAAGCTCGACTCCTGGCGCCGCGAGCGCGACCTGTCCATCGTCTTCGTCACCCACGGCATCAACCCGGTGCTCGGCGTCGTCGACCGTGTGCTCTACATTGCGCCGCATGGCCACATCATGGGCACCGTCAACGAGGTCATGCGCAGCGACGTGCTCTCTGAGCTCTATGGTTCGCGCGTCAACGTCATCGAAATCGATGGCCGCCTGATCGTCGCGTAGAAGGGGAATCATCCATGCAGAAATATATTGAGGACACCCAGTACCTCCTGAGCATCGACTTCGTGCAGCAGTCGCTTATCGCCTGCGCCCTGCTCGGCATCCTCTCCGGCGTGATGACCTCGCTCATCGTGTTGCGTCAGATGTCGTTTTCCGTGCACGCCACCTCGGAGCTCGCCCTCATGGGCGCCTCGGCCGCGCTCCTCTTCGGCCTCAACATCGGCTTCGGCGCGGTCGCCGGCGCCATCGTCGCTGCCATCGTGCTCGCCGTCCTCGGCTTCAAGGGCCAGCAGGACTCCGCCATCGGCGTCGTCATGAGCTTCGGCCTCGGTCTCTCCGTGCTCTTCTTGCACCTCTACCCCGGCAATTCGAACTCCGCGATGTCGCTGCTGACCGGTCAGATCGTCGGCGTCTCGAGCGCCTCCGTCTGGCTGCTCGCCGCGACCATGGTCATCGTCGTCGGCGCTGTCGCGCTGTTCTGGCGTCCCATGCTCTTCGTCTCCGCGGACCCCATCATGGCGCAGGCCGCCGGCGTGCCCGTACGCGCACTGTCCGTCGTCTTCGCCATCCTCGTCGGCCTCGCTGCCGCACAGTCCGTGCAGATCGTCGGCTCCCTGCTCGTCATGGCACTGCTCATCACCCCGGGCGCCGCCGCGGTACAGGTGACCTCGTCTCCGGTACGCGCCATTATGTGGTCCACCATCTTCGCTGAGGTCGCTGCCGTGGGCGGCCTGGTCCTCTCCCTGGCGCCCGGCCTGCCCGTCTCGGTCTTCGTCACGAGCATCTCTTTTGTTATTTACCTGGTCTGCCGCGGCATCGGCTGGGCCCGCAGCCGCAAGGCCGTCCGCGACGACGTCGCCGCCCGCCGCGCCTCCCAGGAACACTTCCGCGCCGCCACCGATCGCGCCGACGCCGAGGCACACCACACCTCGACGCACGATGAGCACTGCGCGCATCAGGATTAGCCTTCGCTACAGCGAGTTTCACCACAGCGGCCACGACGTTGCGGACTCCGCTCACCACGCTAAGGATGGCAACCCTAGCGGTGGCGGAGTCATTCTTTGTACGACCGGGTGCGTTCAATGAATGCTTACCCATTGACTACCTCCCTTCCGTCGTAGGTCCGCCCCTCGCCCACGAGGTACGCGAGGCCTTCCCCACATCACGCGCGGGCCTACCGCGCCCCGACGAGGAAGTCATACCGCATAACGCCTCGACGCACGCAGCATGAACCAAGCGCCACATGAGCAAGTAATTCCGACATGGCTATCCTTCTGACTAGCCGCCCTCGGCAGCACCTCAAGCGTCAAGGATTAAGCTACAAGGGTGACTTTGGAACGCCGTAGCCTCGAATTACAAGACCGCACCCGCAAGTACCTCGTGTACCGCCCCGACACTGTCGCGGCGAAGCCCGACATCCTCATGTTCTTCCACGGCTCCCTGCAATCCGCGAATGTCATCCGCCGCTTCACCAACGGCACGTTCGACGAACTCGCCACTCGCCACGGCATGCTTGCGGTCTACCCCACCGGCGTGGAACAGCACTTTAATGATGCCCGCGCCACTCTGCCCGTCGCCGCGCGCGAGCTGGGCATCGATGACGTCGCCTTCACGCACGCCATCCTCGACGAGCTGCGCGCGGAGCAGGAGATTGGCCGCGTGTTCCTCTGCGGGTTCTCCAACGGCGGGCAGATGGTTATCCGCTTGCTCTTCGACGCGCCCGGGCTTGCCGATGCCGCCTGCGTCTTCGCCTCCACTCTCGGCGCCGGCGCCAACCATGCACCCACCAATCCGGACTCGGCGTACCAGCCCACCCCGGTCATGTTCGTCCACGGCACGGGCGACCGACTCGCGCCCTATAAGGGCGGAACGGCGGGCATCGACCCGAAGCGCACCCGCGGTGCCGTCACCGGCGCGCAAGAGAACGCCGCACGCTTCGCGGAGCTCAACCATGCCGCCGGCCCAGAGCGCACCCAACTTTTCCCCGACACCGTTGTCGACCGCTGGAAGCCGGCAGACGCCACCGGCGCACCCGTCGAGCTCGTGAGCGTCGAGGGCATGGGCCACGTCATCCCGTCGGGCAACGAGCTCGACCCACGCCTGGGTAAAAACACGGATTCTTTCATCGCTGCCGAGCTCGTGGAGGACTTCTTCGGCCTTTAGACCCGCCGCATCACTTCGGCGAGGGACTGAAACGCCAGCGTCTGTGTCACGTCGCGCAGCTCTAAGAAGAACCCATCTTCTGTAATTTCAACAATCCGCGCACCGGGGATGGCTGCCACGATCGGCGAGTGCGTCACCACAATGAACTGCGCACCCGCCTCCGCGGCGCGATGAATTTCCGCCATGAGCGTCATCTGCCGCACGAGCGAAAGCCCGGACTCCGGCTCGTCGAGGATGTAGAGCCCGCGCCCATCAAAGGAACGCTGCACGACGTCCATGACGGACTCGCCGTGCGACATCGCGGTCGAACCGACGTTGTAATGGGCCTCCGCGCGCAGGAAGTAGCCGTCCTTCGCCGCGTTACCCAAGCGCAGGCTCGCCCACCCTCGGAGGGGATTGATGGGACCGGCGGAGCGCTGCACACCCCAAATCCCGCCGCGCGCAGGAAAGCCGTACTCGAAGGCAATGCCCTCGGCGAGCGTCGACTTGCCCACCCCGTTGTCCCCGGTCAGCACGGTCACCGGCGCACGCAGGTCCAGTCCCTGGCGTCGCAGCGCCACGAAACCAGGAACGGAGGACACCCACTCAGGTCCGTGGCCGCCGTCCACCGCGGCATAGGCGTCGACATAGAAGTCCCTCATTCGCCGTCCCCAATTAGAAACGCGGCGGTCCCCAACGGATCGGCCAGGAACTCGCGCGCGGCGTGAACAGCTTCCGTCGCTTCGGGAGCGACGGGCGCAATCCCATTGTCGCCGAACGCGTAGACCGTCGCGCCTTGCATGCTGAGGAAGACTGGCGAGTGCGTCGCAAGGATAACCTGTGCGCCCTGGGCAGCAAGGCGCTCGAGTTGCGTGACAACCTCGACCTGCCGGGGATAGGACAAGCCGTCTTCCGGCTCGTCGAGAATGATCATTCCGGCAGAATGGAAGCGTTTCTCGACGAGGGCGAGCAGACCCTGCCCGTGGCTGAGAAACGGCAGGTCCCTGAGCGGATCGGGATTCTCCGGGCTGTGGATCTGGCGGTGATACTCGCTCAAGTTGAGGAAGGTCTCGCCGCGCAAGAAGTACACGTCGCGCGGGTTGTGCGCCCGCGAGCAGATGAGCCACTCGGGATAGTCCTCGTCGCCGGTGGCAAAACGGGCGTGGCGCGAGCCGCCCTCGGGATTGACGCCAAGCCCCACGGCGATGGCCTCTAGCAGCGTGGATTTTCCGGCGCCGTTATCCCCCACGACGACGGTAACGGGCGTAGGCAAACGCAAGGCGCCGCCGGGCAGCGCTGCGATGAGCGCGCCCAGGCGGCGCATGTGTTCCGGCACGTCGGGCAGTCCCTCCCCGATAAGCTCCGCGGCGGGACGCACGCTCGTGAGAAACATGGCGGCGAAAGCGCGAGCCTATTTCTGGGCCACGCGGCGCTGGCGGGCGAACTCGGACAGCACCGCGCCGGCCGCGACGGAGGCGTTAAGCGACTCGACCCACGGGGTCATGGGGATGGACATGACCTCGTCGCAGTTCTCACGCACGAGACGGGAAATGCCCTTGCCCTCGGAGCCGATGACGATGACGACGGGATCCGTGCCGCCGTCGTAGGTGTCGAGTGTGTGCTCGCCGCCGGCGTCGAGGCCCACGACCTGGTAGCCGTGCTTCTGGAAGTACTGGACCGTGCGCGTGAGGTTCGTCGCACGCGCCACGGGCAGGCGCGCTGCGGTGCCCGCGGAGGTACGCCAAGCCACGGCCGTGACGGAAGCGGAGCGGCGCTCCGGGATGATGACGCCGTGGCCGCCGAAGGCCGCGACGGAGCGAATGACTGCGCCGAGGTTACGCGGGTCCGTGATGTTGTCGAGAATGACGAACATGCCCGGCTCGGGCTTGGACGCCACGTCGGCGACGAGGTCCTCAACCTGCGCGTATTTGAACGGCGGAATCTGCAGGCCAATGCCCTGGTGCATGCCGTTGCCCGTCATATTGTCCATCTCGTGGCGCTGGACCTCGAGCACCGGCAGGTTGCGGGAGTTCGCGATGGCAACGGCCTCGGAGAGGCGTTCGTCCATGCGGGTGCCCTGCACAATGTAGAGGGAGGTCGCCGGGACCTTCGCGTGGAGGCATTCCACGACAGGGTTGCGGCCCACGACCATCTCTGCGGTCTCCTTGACGTGGCGGCCGGAGTTGCGACGTTCGCGAATCTGCTTCGCCTTGTGTTTGGCGTGGTAGACGCGGTCCTCCGCCTTCGGGGTCGGGCCCTTGCCCTCGAGACCCTTCTTGCGCTGTCCGCCGGTGCCCTTGAGCGCACCCTTCTTATTCGACTTGCGTGCGCCTGCGCCGCCGCGGCCGTGAGTTCGTGCCATAAAAATCTATCCTTCTAGAGCGTGTGAAACGTGTAATTTAAGCCAGCGACCAGGTGGGGCCGTCGGGAGTATCGGTAATGGTAATGCCCGCTGCTGCGAGTCGGTCGCGCACGGCATCTGCCGTGGCCCAGTCTTTCTCGGCACGTGCGGTGGTACGTGCCTCGAGCTCGGCGGCGACGAGGACGTCGAGCGCCTGCTCGGCCGCACCCGAATCCGCAGCGGAGCCAGACGCCCACTCGATCGGGTCGAAGCCCAGCACCGCAGCCATCGCGCGCACGGACTGTGCGAGCTCCAGCGCGCGGGCATCGTCCCCCTCGGCGAGCGCCTTGTTGCCAGCGCGCACCGTGGTGTGAATCTCTGCCAGGGCGCGTGGAACGGCGATATCGTCATTCATCGCGTCCTCGAAGCCCTGCGTCCACTCGCCCACCTCGACGTTGTCGAAGCGCGCAAGGAAGTCCTCGATGCGCCGGTAGCCCGCGGCGGCCTCAGTGAGCGCGGCCTCGGAGTACTCAAGCACGGAGCGGTAATGCGCCGAGCCCAGGTAGTAGCGCAGCTCGACTGGGCGGACAAGCTCCAGCATGGTGGGCACGGAGAGCACGTTGCCCAGGGACTTGGACATCTTCTCTCCGGCCATGGTGACCCAGTGATTGTGCATCCAGTAGTGCGCGAAGCCGTCACCGGCCGCGTGGGACTGGGCAATCTCGTTCTCGTGGTGCGGGAACTGCAGGTCCAGGCCGCCGCAGTGAATGTCGAACTCGGAACCCAGGTAGTACGTGGACATCGCCGAGCACTCCAGGTGCCAGCCCGGGCGACCCTTGCCCCACGGCGTGGGCCACGAGGGCTCGCCGGGCTTCGCGCCCTTCCACAAGGCGAAGTCTTGGGCACCGCGCTTGCCACGGTCGAGGGCGTCCACGCCCTCCCCTTGGTCCATTTCCTCGACCTTGTTGCCGGACAGGGATCCGTAGTCGGAACCCTCGGCCGCGACCCAAGCATTGACATCGAAGTAAACGGAACCTGCTCCTTCAGCTTCGCCGTCGGTCTTGCCGACGGCATAGGCGAAGCCGCGGTCCATGAGGCGCTGCATGTAATCGACCATCTGGGTGACAAAACCGGTCGCGCGCGGCTCGACGGAGGGCGGAAGAACACCGAGCGTGTTGTACGCCTTGGTGAACTCGCGCTCGTACGTGGACACCCACTCCCACCAAGGGCGGCCGTTGTCCGCGGCCTTAGTGAGAATCTTGTCGTCGATGTCGGTGACGTTGCGAACGAAGGCAACGTCGAAGCCCTGAGCAATGAGCCAACGACGCAGGATATCGAAGGCGACGCCGGAACGCAGGTGACCGATGTGCGGCTGGGCCTGCGGGGTCGCGCCACACAGATAGATAGACACGTGACCGGGCCGGATGGGCTCGAACGGGCGCTGCGTACGCGCCGCCGTGTCATAGATGTGAAGCTGCGTGGTCGGGGTCTGCTTATCGTTGGAAGTCACGCAGCCCATTCTAGGGGACGCTGGGCTTTTCTTTGCTACCCACCGAAATCGGTGGAGGGCACGGCTGCCTGCGCAGCACTCGCTTAGGCGCTGGCTTATTCGGCGGCCTTCCACACGACAGCGGTCGCGACGGCGGCGCGGCCTTCCGAGCGACCGGTGAAACCGAGGTGATCGGTCGTCGTCGCGGAGATGGACACCGGGGCGCCCAGGATCTCGGTGAGCACGCGCTCGGCCTCCTCGCGGCGCGGGCCCATCTTCGGGGTCTGGCCTACGAGCTGTGCTGCGGCGTTGCCGATAGTAAAGCCGTTCTCCTCAAGCAGCGCGCGGCATTCTTTGAGCAGCTGAGCTCCGGAGACGCCGGCGTATTCCTTGCGGCCAACGCCGACGAAGGAGCCGAGGTCGCCCAGCTGCGACGCGGAAAGCAATGCGTCGACGATGGCGTGGGAGACAACGTCGCCGTCCGAGTGGCCCTCGCAGCCGTCCGCGCCGTCAAAGAGAAGACCTGCGATCCAACAGGGCTTGCCTTCTTCGATCTGGTGGGCATCCGTGGCGATGCCAACGCGCGGAATAATCGGCTGGGTCATGGATTCTCCTTAATCTGTTTCTGGCGTGCGAGCGGACGCGAGCGCGTCAGCGAGGACGGCGCGGGCCAGAGTGAGGTCGAGCGGGGTCGTTATCTTGAACGCCATCGCGTCGCCGGGGACGGTCACGACGGTGGCGCCGAACCATTCCATGAGACTCGCGTCATCCGTCGCGATGAAGTCCTGGCTGCTTGCGAAGTGGGCCTCGTTGGCGCGGATGAGCGTCGCGAGATCGAAGCCCTGTGGGGTCTGGACGGCGCGTAGGCGGGAACGATCTGGTGTCGCGAGAACGGTGTCGCCGTCGATTTCTTTGATTGTGTCGGCGACGGGCAGCACCGGGATGACGGCGGACGCACCGGCCGCGACGCGGTCAACGATGCGCGCGACCATATCCGGCGGGGTGAGCGCGCGGGCGGCATCGTGGACGAGGACAATGGCATCCTGATTACCCGCGTCGGCGCCAGCCGACGCGCCAGCGGGCGCGCCAGTCGACGCGGCATCGGCCGCCGCGGCTTGGAGGCCGGCCCAGACTGAGTCGGCGCGCTCGCCGCCGCCGTGGACGAGGCGCACGGGGGCATCGGCAAGCTGGGCGTCTGCAAGGACCCGCGCAGCGGTGTCCTCCATGTCGGGGCTCACGAGAACGATGACCTCGTCGACGCGGCCGGAGTCGAGCAGCAGACGCACGGAACGCGCGAGCAGCGGGACGCCGTCGAGTTCGACGTAGGCCTTAGGGATCGGCGCGCCGAGGCGCGTGCCTTGGCCGGCCGCAGCCACGAGCGCAATGACGCGGCGCGACATTATTTACTCTTCGTCGTCAGAGTCGTCGAAGTTGAGGTCTGCGAGGTCCTCATCATCACCGCCGGTAACGACGGTGCTGTCCTCCACGAGGCCTGCAGCGCGGTGGCGCTCGATGGTGGCCTGGATTTCCTCTTCGAGGGCGTCAGCCTTCTTCTCATCGACCGGGGTGGCAAGGGCCAGCTCACCCACGAGAATCTGGCGGGCCTTGGCAAGCATGCGCTTCTCACCGGCGGACAGGCCGCGGTCCTGGTCGCGGCGCCACAGGTCACGAACGACCTCGGCCACCTTGTTGATATCCGAGGAGGCGAGACGCTCCTGGTTGGCTTTGAAGCGGCGGGACCAGTTGCCAGCCTCTTCGACGTCGGTTTCGCGCAGGACGGAAAAGACCTTCTCCAGGCCTTCCTTGCCCACGACGTCACGCACGCCGACATGCTCGGCATTCTTGGAAGGAACGCGCACGACGAGATCCGAGTGCTTGATCTGAAGCACGAGGAACTCCAAGGTCTCCCCGCCCATCTCACGCTGTTCGATGGCAGTAATCTCTGCAGCACCGTGGTGCGGGTAAACGACGACCTCGCCGACCTTGAACTCCATGTTTGTCCAGTCACTCCTCGTTCGGGTTCGTTGGCGCGCATCGCGCGACGCGACACACGCATATATGGTGATAAATTTTACCACGGTGGACAGGGGCAGCGTTCGTACCCCGGGTTTACCCCCGGATACCCCCATGTTACGCATGTGGCGTAGCCCCCAACTGGCTCAAAACTGTGTACTTCCCGCCGCTAACGACTAGGCTAAGTCGTTGATAAACGCCTGATCTCTTAATTGGAGGACGCTCGAAGTGAAGTCCCTGAAGTCTGCCGCACGTCGCGGTGCCATCATCTCTGTTGCCGCTATGTCCGCGCTTTCTCTGGCAGCCTGCTCCGCGGGCCACATCACCCAGACCTCGCAGAAGGTCATCGCAGTGGATGGCACCAACGCCAAGACCGAAGACGGCGCCGTGGCCGTGCGTGACGTCACCATCCAGCTGGAGCCGAACGATGGCACCGCATCGCTCAAGTTCAGCGTCATCAACGACGGCTACGCCGACGGCAAGGTCACTCTCCAGTCCATCGACGTCGACGGCCAGTCCGTCAACGTCTCCTCCACACAGCCCATCGGCCGCGGCCAGTCCATCATCGGTGATTCCAAGGCCAACCTCGAGGCCACCCCGAAGGACGAGACCAACGACGCTGTCCAGTACGTCACCACTGACCTCACCAACGAGGACTACGCCTTCGGCGGCACCCGCCCGGTTACCTTCACCTTCAACAACGGTGAGCTCACCGTGGACGCTCCGGTGTCCGCCTCCCCGCTGACCTCCGGCCAGTACAACCGTGACTCCTCCTCCACCGAGGGCTACACCACGGAGACCGCTAAGGCTGAGCACCACTAATTCTCTCCGTGCGCGGCCATGCCGCACACGCCTTCGAGCACTCCCCCGCCCGCGCTGCTGGTCAGCGTTGGCGGGGGTTTCGTGTTGGGGGGCTGGTTTAGAGTAGGCAGCATGGCTAAGAAAGTTCGTCCCATCCACACCTGCTCCGAGTGTGGATATGTCTCGCCCAAGTGGCTGGGGCGCTGCCCCGAGTGTGGTTCGTGGGGCACACTGCAGGAATCCATGCCCGCCGCGCCCGCGTCGGGTGGCGGCCTGGGCGGCGGGGCCGCGGCGCAGGCGGCCGTAAGCGGCCAGCTGGCCAAAGGGCTTACTCCCACGAGCCCGGCGCAACCGATTACGAAGATTGGGGCGTCGGCGACGAAGACGCTGCCCACGGGCATTGGGGAGCTTGACCGCGTGCTGGGCACCGGCATCGTGCCGGGGTCCGTGGTGCTCATGGCGGGCGAGCCAGGCGTGGGCAAGTCCACGCTGCTGCTCGAGGTGGCCTCACAGTGGGCGCAGCTGAACCGCACTGCGCTCTATGTGACGGCGGAGGAGTCTGCGGGCCAGGTACGTGCCCGCGCGGAGCGCACCGGAGCGCTGCATGACACGCTCTATCTGGCAGCGGAGTCCAACCTCGATGTGGTGTTCGGACACGTGGAACAGCTCAAACCTTCGCTCATGATTGTGGACTCGGTGCAGACCATGCATGCCGCGGGCGTCGAGGGCGTGGCCGGTGGCGTGGCGCAGTCGCGCGCGGTGACGGCGGCGCTCACCACGTTGGCGAAGACGACGGGCATTCCCATCCTGCTCGTCGGCCACGTGACGAAGGACGGCAATGTCGCGGGCCCGCGCGTGCTCGAGCACCTCGTGGACGTCGTCCTCAACTTTGAGGGCGACCGGCAGTCCAGCTTGCGCATGCTGCGCGGTATTAAGAATCGCTTCGGCGCGACGGACGAGGTGGGTTGCTTCGAGCAGACCGCCGGCGGCATTCGGGAAGTTTCGGATCCGTCGGGGCTCTTCCTCTCCCACCGCGGGGCGACGCCGGACGGCTCAGCGGTCACAGTCGCGATGGACGGCGTGCGGCCCATCTTGGCAGAAGTTCAGGCGCTCACGGTGGATCCGGTCTCGAAGAACCCGCGCCGCGTGGTCACAGGCCTGGACAATAACCGTGTGCCCATGGTGCTCGCCGTGCTCCAGGCCCGCGCAGGCCAGAAGTCGAATGAGAAGGACGCATATGTCGCCACGGTGGGAGGCGTGCGCATCAACGAAACAGCCACGGACCTGGCGGTGGCGCTAGCCACGTGGTCCTCGCTGCATGAGCAGCCGCTGCCCGCGAAGACCGTCGTCATCGGCGAGGTGGGCTTGGCCGGCGAGCTGCGCCGCGTGCCCGGCGTGGAACGGCGCCTCGCCGAGGCCGCACGCTTGGGCTACAAGCAGGCCATCGTGCCTGCGGGCTCGGAGGCGAAGGTCGCGGGCATGCGCGTCAAGGAAGTCGCGACGCTGGGGCAGGCCATCGCGCTCGTCGACGCGTAGCGGGGAAGAAAAGGATAGCGGGGAAGAAAAGGATAGCGGGGATAAAAAGGCGGTCGCCCCGCACGGCGCGTGGGTGCGCTGGCGGGTGACGGTGAAAGCACGGAGACCGGTGAGGTCGGTCGCGTCTAGCTGATGGCGAACGTATAGGCCTCTGAGTAGTTGTCACCAATGATGCCGTGGGCGAAGTAGTGGCCGTCCTCCGCGATGGGACGGTCGGTGCACTTTTCGGGTTCAGAGCCCTTGCGGGACCAGGTGGCTTGGAATTGCTGGGTGGCGCCGGCCTTGAAGGTCGTGCGACCGGTCTGGACGGAGGGGTAGCAATCCGTGTCCGCCCACACGCGGGCGTTCGTGCCCATCGCATAGACCTCGAAGCGCAGCTTGTTCTGGTCCAAGTCGATATCGCAGTCCACGGCCGTGGGGTTTTCGACGTCCATGACGAAGACAGGCAAGGCACCGTCCTTGTAGGACGCCTCCACGGTTTTCACGCTCACCTTGAGATCATCCACGGTGCAGGAATTCTTCGGCGCTTCGGACGCTGCCGCGGATTCGGACGGCGCGGCTGCAGAGGACTCTGCGGACGGGGCGCCGTCGGAAGCGGGAGCCTCCGCGGCGGAGGACTCCGGCGCCGACGCGTCAGCCGCAGTCTCAGCGGAGGACGTGGGAGCGGCCGACGGTGCGGAGGTGGGGGCATCGACAGGCTGGGCCAGCGAGGAGGTTGCGGCGGCTTGTTGCGACGCATCATCCTTACCGCCTCGGCCCACTGCCCAGGCGATGATAAGCGCGGCGACCACCACGAGGATAAGAATCAGCGCGGCCGCACGGCGGCGCTGATAAATCACGGGAGGCAGTGGCTTACGCGGAGTCGACATGCCCTTATTTTAGGGCGTGACCGGCGCGACCTGCGCCACTGCGGGCCCGCGTGTCTACTGCACGCCGTGCAGGACGAGGGGTTCGACCGTGCCGTCGTCGAGGAGATAGCGAATGCCAGCAATGCCGAGCTCACCTGCTTCAACCTTATCGGCGAGATGCGGAATGCGCGCCATGAGCTGCTTGACGGCCTCCACAGTGTTACGACGCTCGAAGTCGTCCGTGGTGTCCTTGCCCTCGGCCTGGGAGGCAACGGCGGCAAGCGCGACCTTTTCCACGATGGTGCGCTGGAAGCCGGCCGGAATGGTGGAGTCGTCCTTGAGGAAGCCCGAGGTCGCCTTCACCGCGCCACAGGACTGGTGGCCCATGACGACAAGGAGGTCGCAGTTGAGGTCATCGACGGCGAACTGCACGGAGGCGAGCACGGCGGTGTCCACGATATGGCCGGCATTGCGAATGATAAACGCGTCGCCAAAGCCCATGTCGAAGACAAGTTCAGCGGGGACGCGAGAGTCGCCGCAAGAAAAAATTGCAACGCGCGGAGCCTGGCCGGTGCGCAGGGCGTCGCGACGGGCAATATCGGAGTTAGGATGTTCCGCCTGGTCAGAGGCATAACGTTTGTTTCCAGCCAGCAGGGCGTCCCAGACGTCCTGAGGGGTCTTGAGCTCAGTGTTTTTAGCCACGGTACATAAGTTTAAACTATCCCTGATGAACTTCGAAGCACTTCTTGCATGGTTTGGCGTCAACGAGCGGGATCTCCCCTGGCGTAGGCCCGGCACCACCGCCTGGGGCGTGCTGCTCAGCGAAGTGATGAGCCAACAAACACCCGTCGCGCGCGTCGCCCCCGTCTGGGAGGACTGGATGGCGCGCTGGCCTACCCACGTGGACTTCGCGGCGGCCTCCCGCGCAGACATCCTCAAGGCGTGGGGCACGCTGGGCTATCCCCGGCGCGCGCTGCGGCTCTGGGAGTGCGCCCAGGCTCTCGGCTCTTCACCCGTCCCCTCTGATGTCGATGCTTTATTGGAATTGCCTGGCATCGGGGACTACACCGCCCGCGCCGTGGCGTGTTTCCACTACGGGCTCAACGTGCCCGTGGTCGATACGAATGTGCGGCGTGTCTACGCGCGCGCTATTACAGGGACCTTCCTGCCGCCCACGCCGCGCAAGCGGGAGCTTGCCGATGTCGCCTCGCTCCTCGAGGCCGCACCCGTTGGGCGCGGGCCGCGTGTCTCCGCCGCGCTCATGGAGTTAGGTGCCCTTGTGTGTACGGCGAAGAATCCCTCGTGCGACGTCTGTCCGCTCAAGCCCAAGTGCGCGTGGCAGCTCGCCGGGTGCCCGGAGCCCTCGGAGGAGGAGACCGCCAAGGCGAAGAAACGCGTTCAGAAATTCACGGGCACGGACCGCCAAGCGCGCGGGCGGCTCATGGCGGTGCTGCGCGGGGCGACCGAGCCAGTCTCACAGGCGGCGCTCGACGCCGTGTGGGAGGACGCGCCGCAGCGCTCCCGCGCGTTGGCCTCGCTGCTCGAGGACGGGCTCGCGGAGCAGGACCCCGACGGACGGTTCCGGTTGCCTTCCTAGAAGTCTGGGTTCCCCGCACCCAGGCGGTGATGCGAGAAGTCGATGAGGTGGCCCAACGCCCAATCCTTATCCGTGAGCAGACGCGCGAGAATGAGCCCGGCGCCAATGGAAATGACCACCATGGCCGCCGTCGCGGCGAAGGTGAGCGCCTGCGTCATATCGCCGGCGTTGAGCTGGTAGACGGAGCGGAACATCGCGGTGCCGGGAATCATGATGACGGAGGCCGGAACCGTGGTTGTAATGCGGGGCAGATGCACCTGCTTTGAGGCGACGGCGCCGAGGAGGCCCACGATGAGCCCGCCCACGAACGCCGCAAAGTAGGCCGTAGTGCCGGCTTCCACAAGCAGCAGGCGCACGAGGTTGGCCACGGTGCCCACGCACGCGGCGACGAGCACCATGCGCCGCGAGGAATTAAAGAGGAAGGCGAACCCCGCGATGCCGCACAAACTCGCCGCGGCCGCGAGCAGGAACCATTCCGGCGTGAAGTCCGCCTGCGCCGGCTCCGGCTTGAGATCCGTCAACCAGCTCACCATCGTCACCGTAAACGTCGCCGCAAGGATGACGGTGAGCGCATACGTCAAGCGCGCGAGCCCCGCGTCGAAGTCGAAGCGGCCTAAATCAATGAGCGCGGAAAACAGCGGGAAGCCCGGGATGAGGAAGAGCACCGCAGCAACGTAGCCGGAGGAGAACCCCGCGGGGTCCGCGAGCCCCGCCGCGGCGAGGGATTCCGTGGTGGCAAAAAAGACGAGCGAGGACACGAGCCCCGCCGCGATGATGCCGCCCAGCTGGTGAACGTGTTGCTTGGCTAGGGTGTGGCGCGTGAACTGCCCACAGAAAGCAGCCAGGGCCACGAGCGCGATGGCCACCCAGGAGAAGTAGTTGAGCACCGCAAAGGACGCGCACGCCACGGCCGCAGCAGTCGAGAGAATCCACACGTTCCAGCGCTTCGTCACGCCATGCTCAATCGCATCAAGCTTCGCCGTGAGTTCTTCCGCCGTGATCCCCCATGGCACCCCGTGGTGTGTGAGATCCTCAAGCGCCTCGATGCGCGAAGCGTCAACCGCCGGCGAATGCTGCTGCGCAATGATGGTTCGGAAATGCTCACCGCGGTGGAACGTGCACACAATCTGCGTCACGCCCACGGACAGGTCGAGCCGGTCAAAACCCATCGCGCGCGCCGCGCGCTTCATTCCACGCATGACGCGGTAGCCGGATGTGCCCGCGCCCATGAGCAGCATGCCCAAGCGCAGCACGACGTCGGCCTCGACGCCCATCTGCCGATATTCCGCTTGCGACATGCCCATAGGCCGTCGCTCCCTTCACCTATCTATTCTCGACTAAAGCCGCGTGCTTTAGCGCCAGCGACCGCGGAAGTTGAGTCCGCCGGGCAGGTTGACCCACATGCCACCACGCGAGTTGAGGGTCACGGGACCGATTTTCGTGGACATCGAAGCACCCGAGCCGGAGATATTGATCCAGCTATTCTTGCCCGTCTTCTTGCGCTTGCGGAAGTAAATACCCATGCAGCAAAGTCTAGCGTCCCGCCCAAATCCGGGTAATCTATGCTCGTGAAAATCCGCTTTCTTCTCTCCTCGCTCGCCCTTGCCGCAAGCCTTGTCCTTCCGCCCGCCACGGCTGTCGCCGCGCCTGCCCATGCCCCCTCTCCCGGCACCGTCACCGCCAGCGCGCCCTTCCAGCACCTACTACCCGCCAATGCCTCCGCCCGCGTGCTCACGTACTCCACGACGCGCGAAGATGGCTCCCCCGTCGCGGCCACCGCGACGCTCTACGAGCCCACCGCCGCCTGGACGCACGGCGGCCCGCGTCCCACCATCGTCTTCGCCCCGGGCACCCGCGGTCAGGGCGACCAGTGCGCGCCCTCACAATCCTTCCTTGGCGTGTCCTCCGCGTGGCCCGGCTCGGTGAATTTTAACTACGAGTACCAGTTCCACCAGGCTGCCGCCGCGGCCGGCATGCGCGTCATCGTCCCGGACTACATCGGGCTCGGCACCCCGGGACACCACACCTACGTCAATAACATCGAGGAAGCCCACGCCGTCATCGACGCCGGCCGTGCTGCGCTCCAGGCCTCCGGCGCGCCTGCCGATGCCCCCATCGCCTTCGCCGGCTACTCCCAGGGCGGCGGCGCGGCGGCCGCGGCGGCCGAGTTCGCCGAGTCGTATGGCCCCGACCTCAACGTCCGCGGCACCTATGCCGGTGCCCCGCCGGCTGACCTCGAACGCGTCATGCATGCCGTCAACGGCTCCGCCATCGCGCACGTGCTGGGCTACGCCATTAACGGCTTCGCGGAGCGCGACCCGCAATTCCGCGACGCCATCCTCGCCAACTTCAACGACCGCGGCAAGGCCTTCCTGCGCGACGCCGCTACCTCGTGCATCGGCGAATCCGTTGCGAAATGGGGTTTTACCCGCACCCAGACGCTCACGGCCCACGGCGAATCCCTGGAGGAACTCTCTCTCAAAGAGCCCATTATCGGCGAGACGCTGCGCCGCCAGAAGCTCGGCCAGCACACCCCCAACGCGCCCATCTACATCGCGAACTCCCCCACGGATGATCTCATCCCCTACGGTCAGGCCCGCGCGCTCGCTGGCGCCTACTGCCAGGCCGGCGCGACGGTGAACTTCGTGGCGGAGCCCGGCACGGCACTCGCCCCCGGCGCGGCCCTCGGCCACGCGGTGCCTCTCATGGCCTCCGTGCCGAAGGGCCTGGTCTACCTCTTCGACCTGTTCACGAATAAGCCCGCCCCCAGCAATTGTGCATAGACCCAGGTCACACCGCCCATGTCGGCGCCACACGGCAGTATTTTCACCGTGAAACTTCTCTCCCTCTCTCCCCTGCGTGCGGGCCGTATTCTCACCGCTTCCTCCCTCGCCGCCCTGACCGCGGCGGCGCTGTGCACTGCCCCTCTCGCCACCGCGGACCCCGCGTCTGCCTCATCCCTGTCGAGCGTCGGTTCTAGCTCCGGTTCCAGCTCCGGTTCCAGCTCAGCCGGCGAGGAGTACGACTTCTACATGACGCCGCCCTCGGCCGTGGGCTACGCCCCGGCGGGCACGCTCCTGCGTGAGAGCAACGTGGGCGTGGGCCGCAGCCGCATTCTCTACTCCTCCACCCTGGAGGATGGCACGCCCACGTACGTCTCCGGCGCGGTCCTGGAGCCCACCGGCCCCTGGCACGATGAAGGGCCCGCCCCCACCGTCGTCATGGCACCGGGCACCCGCGGTCTCGCGGATCACTGCGCACCCACCAAGGGCCCGGGCTTCCGCGGCCAGATCGCCCCGCTCATGTCGTCCATGGGCATTAACTATGAGCTGCCCTATTACGCAAAATTCCGCGCGCGCGGCATGCGTCTCGTGCTCACTGACTACATCGGTCTGGGTACGCCCGGCGTCCACACGTAGGCCAACCGCGTCGAGCAGGCCCACGCGATGCTCGACGCCGCCCGCGCCGTCGTCGGTGACTCGGGCCGCCCTGTCGCTCTCTTTGGATACTCCCAGGGCGGCGGCGCCGCTGCCGCCGGCGCTGAGCTCGCAGAAGCATACGCCCCAGAGCTCAACCTGCGCGCCACCTACACGGGCGCTCCCCCGGCTGACCTCATCGCCATGCTCGGCGGCTCGCCGAACTTAGGCCCGGACCTCGCTTACGTCATCGCGGGATTCTCTGCGCGCGACGAGGGCTTTGCCACCGCTGTCAACGGCTACCTCAACTCCAAGAGCCGCTACTGGCTCGCGGAAAACTCCCGCTCGTGCATCATCGACTCCATGCTGCGCTGGGGTGCTACTCCGCTGTCATCGCTCTCGGATACCGGCATGTCCATGGCCGAGTTCATCGCCTCGGACAAGCGTGTTTCCTCCGTCCTCGCCCACCAGAAGCTGGGCACCGTCGCCTTCACGGGCCGCGTTTTCGTGGGCAGCGCCCCCAACGATGACATTGTCAATCATGACCCGGCCATGCACTGGCCTCGGACTGGCAGAAGCTCGGCGCGGCGGTGGAGACCACCGAGGTTGCTGGCTCGCCGTTCTCGTCCCGCGTCTCCGGCGGCCACGCCGCAGGCCTCTTCGCGCAGTTCGATCCCGCCCTCGACTGGTTGGAGCAGGCTCTGTTGGCGGGCTAGACTTGGTCTCCTTGCATGCGGCGATCCGCGCCGTGTGCCGGAACAAGGAGCTGTCACGCATGCCAAAATTCAGCGATATCAAGACCCAAGATCTTCTCTCCCTCATCATGGCGCTGGCTACGCTCGTGAGCGCCATCATCGGCATCACCGCCAGCAACGACGATGATTCCTCAAGTGGCTCGCTGAGCTCCGAGTCCGCCCCCGCGTCGGAGTAACCCCGGAATAGCCCGCGCACGCAGCACACGCCGCGCGGGCTCATCTCCCCTGCGCTAGCCCTGCGCGCGCCAGCTCTCCGTAAATTCTCCGCCCGCCACACGGGCACCGCCCTGGCGCACGCCAAAGCTGCCGTCGCTCACCGTGATGAGTGCGTCGTCCGTGGGAACATAGAACGTTGGGCCTTCCAGATAGGCCGTGTTTGTCAGCGATCCACCAAACAGCGCGCTGTGATAGATGTACTCGCCACCAGATGCACACACGACCGCCGCGCCATCGGGACCACGCCCGGCAAAGGCGAGCGTCTCGCCATCACCACAGACGGCAGTAGTCCCCGACCATCCGCTCTGTGTAAGTCCCTCCGGCATGCCTGCTTCACCCGACGCCGCCTCCGTCGACGGTGACGCTTCCGGTGTTGTGGCAGGCGTCTGATCCTCACTCTCGGATTCGGTAGTCGGCACCCCCGCCTCCACGCCCTGCCCCGACACGGTCTGCGTGACCACAACGGTCGGGCGCTCCGCATTATTGTTCTTTCCGCCACCCCACACGGTCCACGCTACGAACCCCACTGCGGCGAGCACAATACCCGCCAATAAGACAACCCCAGCGATCAGCGGCCAGCCGGACTTACTCGAGCGGGCGGTTGCAGATCTTGTCTTCTTCGACGAAACCATAGCTTTCCTTTCGATAGGCGAGGATTGCACGGGCTATAAGAGCAACCGAGTTGAGTCTAGAAGACTGCAGCATATCTGGAATACACCTCCGCAGGCATACAAAAACCCGCATGCAATCACTGCATGCGGGTTTTGTTGCTCTACGCCTCAAACGGGCTAAGACTTAAAGCGCCTGGCCTGCACCGGCGGTCGGCGGGTTGTTGCCGTCGTCGTTCGAGTAGTCGTCGAGCGGCAGCTCTGGCTCGGAGGATGCGGACGGCACGTCGGCGGTGACGACCTCTTCGGTCTCACGCACCTCGGCGTCGGCCTCCTCGTCGGTGAAGGTGCCAGCTGGCAGCGGCTTCGGGCTCGGCGAGAAGGTGAACGTCGCGTTCGTGTTGTCCTTGGACTCGCCGTCCCAGTTCTCCACATCGACCGTCACGAGGTCGCCGGCACCAATCTCGCCGAAGAGGATCTTCTCGGAGAGCTGATCCTCGATCTCGCGCTGGATGGTGCGGCGCAGCGGACGAGCGCCGAGAACCGGGTCGAAACCACGCTTGGCCAGAAGGTCCTTGGCCTTCTGCGTGAGTTCGATACCCATGTCGCGCTCGGTGAGCTGCTTCTCCACGCGGCCGATGAGCAGCTCGACCATCTGCACGATCTGCTCCTGCGTGAGCTGGTGGAATACCACAATCTCATCGATACGGTTGAGGAACTCGGGGCGGAAGTGCTTCTTCAGCTCGTCGTGAACCTTGTTCTTCATGCGCTCGTATTGGCCATCAGCATCCTGCGACGCGGAGCCGGAGAAGCCCAGGCCCACGGCCTTGGAGATGTCCTGCGTACCCAGGTTCGAGGTGAAGATAAGAACGGTGTTCTT
Organism: Corynebacterium sp. SA-MJD20WY100; assembly: GCF_039822565.1. Lineage (NCBI taxonomy): Bacteria > Bacillati > Actinomycetota > Actinomycetes > Mycobacteriales > Corynebacteriaceae > Corynebacterium > Corynebacterium sp. SA-MJD20WY100. The sequence goes on from NZ_JBCJKS010000001.1 coordinate 54,299, forward strand.
GAAGTCGACCACGCGGCCCTGGCCGTCGGTGAGGCGGCCGTCTTCGAGGACCTGCAGGAGGGTGTTGTAGATCTCCTTGTGGGCCTTCTCAATCTCGTCGAAGAGAACGACGGAGAACGGCTTGCGGCGCACCTTCTCGGTGAGCTGGCCGCCCTCCTCGTAGCCGACGTATCCCGGAGGAGCACCGAAGAGACGCGACGCGGTGAAGCGGTCGTGGAACTCGCCCATGTCGATCTGGATGAGGTCATCATCCGAACCGAACAGGAAGTTCGCCAGGGCCTTGGACAGCTCCGTCTTACCAACACCGGACGGGCCGGCAAAGATGAAGGAACCGGAAGGACGACGCGGGTCCTTGAGGCCTGCGCGCGTACGGCGGATAGCGCGGGAGACAGCCTTGACGGCTTCGTCCTGGCCAATGATGCGCTTGTGGAGCTCCTCTTCCATGTTGAGCAGGCGAGAGGATTCCTTCTCCGTGAGCTTGAGAACCGGGATGCCGGTCCAGTGAGCCAGAACCTCTGCAATCTGGTCCTCGCCGACCTCGGCGATGTCCTCGAGCTCTCCCGAGCGCCACTGCTTTTCCTTCTCTGCGCGCTCTTCGCCGAGCTTGCGCTCCTTGTCGCGCAGGCCAGCAGCCTTCTCGAAGTCCTGTGCGTCGATGGCCGCTTCCTTTTCCTTGCGGACCTCAGCGATACGGTCATCGACCTCACGCAGGTCTTCCGGAGCAGTCATGCGCTTAATGCGCATACGGGCGCCAGCCTCGTCGAGGAGGTCAACGGCCTTATCCGGCAAGAAACGGTCATTAATGTAGCGGTCAGACAGGTGAGCAGCAGCCTTGAGGGCCTCGTCCGTGTAGGAAACACGGTGGTGTGCCTCGTATTTGTCGCGCAGGCCCTTAAGGATAAGGACAGTGTCCTCAAGCGAAGGCTCGTCGACCTTCACCGGCTGGAAACGACGTTCCAGGGCGGCGTCCTTCTCAATGTGCTTGCGGTACTCATCGAGCGTGGTCGCACCGATGGTCTGCAGCTCGCCACGGGCCAGCTTCGGTTTAAGCAGCGAGGCCGCGTCGATAGCGCCTTCTGCAGCGCCCGCGCCGACGAGAGTGTGGATCTCGTCGATGAACAGGATGATGTCGCCGCGCTGGTTAATCTCCTTGAGGACCTTCTTCAGGCGTTCCTCAAAGTCACCACGGTAACGGGAACCGGCAACGAGGGAGCCCAGGTCGAGCGAGTAGAGCTGCTTGTCCTTGAGGGTCTCCGGAACCTTGCCGTTGACGATATCGAGAGCCAGGCCCTCGACGACGGCGGTCTTACCAACGCCCGGCTCACCAATGAGCACCGGGTTGTTCTTGGTACGACGCGAGAGCACCTGCATGATGCGCTCGATTTCCTTGTCGCGGCCCACGACCGGGTCGAGCTTGCCTTCCTTCGCAGCCTGGGTCAGGTTGCGACCGAACTGGTCAAGCACGAGCGAGTTGGAACGGTCACCACCGTTGCCGCCACCGGTGCGGCCGCCCGGGGCAGCGCCGGCGCCGACGGGGCCGGAACCCGGCTGGCCCTCGCCGCCTTCTTGTTGGTTGCCCTCGTAACCGGAGAGCAGCTGGATAACCTGCTGGCGCACGCGCGGAAGATCGGCGCCGAGCTTAATAAGGACCTGTGCGGCCACGCCTTCACCCTCACGGATGAGGCCGAGAAGCAGGAACTCGGTGCCAATGTACTTGTGACCCATCTGCAGGCCCTCGCGCAGGGACAGCTCGAGCACCTTCTTGGCGCGCGGGGTAAACGGGATGTGGCCCGTGGTCGGCTGCGTGCCGTGGCCGATAATCTCTTCCACCTCACGGCGGACGTCCTCGAGCGAGATGCCCATGGACTCCAACGCCTTGGCGGCGACACCCTCACCCTCGTGGATCAGGCCGAGCAGGATGTGCTCCGTGCCGATGTAGTTGTGGTTGAGCATGCGTGCTTCCTCTTGCGCCAACACGATGACGCGTCGAGCACGGTCCGTAAACCTCTCAAACATGTCCATAACCTCTTTCGCTCTAATAGTTCTTTGCCCACTCTAACGCGCACCTTCGCCCCGGCATTGCCCTCTGCCTCCACGTGTTCGCCCCGACCCCTCGTTCCCCCAGCTCACAGGGGTGTACGCCGGTAGCGAACAGGGCCTTTTCTGGCCCTGATCGAAGCCTCACTGTGGTCTTCTGGAGGCGTCCCCACACGGCTCTGCGTCGCCTGTACCAACCCGCCCCGCTTTCCGATGCCCCCTCGCATCGGCTCCCCTCAATGCACGTGTCCCCGCCGCGATGACAATCGTGGCGGGGACAGGCGTATTCAGGCACGCTCAGATGCAGCAGCCCGAGCGCGAAGGGCTCCTAGTGGGCTTCCTCCGTGGTCGGGATGCGCTTGACCATCGGCGCGAGGACACACGCGACGATGCCCACGGCGCCAGCGAAGAGGAAGGCCCAGTGTGCGCCGTGGGCAGTGGCGGCATCGGCAGCCTGGCCTGCGGCCATGCTGGACTCGGTGCCGCGGGTGAGGAACACGACGAGGAAGGCCGTGCCGGCCGCGCCGGCGAGCTGCTGCAGGGTGTTCATGATGGCGGAGCCGTGGCCGTAGAGGTCGCCCGGCAGGGAGGACAGCGCCGAGGTCATCAGCGGGGTCATCATAAGACCCATGCCGAAAGCAAGCAGAATGTGCATGGCGACGACGTGCCAGATGGCGTCATTCTCATCGAGGGTGGACATGAGCCACAGCGAGGCGGTGAGCATGATGACGCCGGGGATAAGCAGCGGGCGCGGACCATAAGAGTCGAAGAGACGGCCAACGAACGGCGAAATGAGGGCCTGGAGGATGCCGCCGGGCATGACCACAAGCCCGGTCATCGCCGCGGTAGCGCCCAGCGAGGTCTGCAGGTAGATGGGCAGGACGGTGACAGTGCCGAGCATCATGCCGAAAGAGAGCAGCATGATGGCGATGGCGAACGTGTAGTTGCGCACGCGGAACGGACGCAGATCCATAAGCGCCTGGTTGTCCTTCGCGAGGGCGTTCTGGCGGCGCACGAAGATGATGAGCGAGATTAGGCCCACGACGGTGATGATGATTTCCGTGGTGCCCTCGCCCTTGAGGATCGCGTTGATGGAGGACAGGCCGTAGACGAGGCCGCCGAAGGCGAGGACGGACAGGACGACGGAGAGGAAGTCGAGCGGGATGGTGCGCTGCTCGCCGACGTTGGGCAGCTTAATAAGGCCGAAGACGAGGATGAGCACGACCAGCGGCACCATAGCCCAGAAGATGAAGTGCCACGTGAGCGAGTTAAGAATGAAGCCGCCCACCGTCGGACCGAGCGCGGGTGCCACGGAGATGACGATGGAGATAACGCCCATGACGGAGCCACGGCGCTGCGGCGGCACGAGGGTCATGGTCACCGTCATGAGCAGCGGCATCATAAGCGCCGTGCCGGAGGCCTGAACAATGCGGCCGAGCAGCAACAGCGGGAAGACCGGAGCCATGGCGGCGACGACGGTGCCGACGAGGAACGCGACGACCGCGAAGAGGAAGATCTGGCGGGTGCGCAGTCGCTCCAGCAGGTAGCCGGTCGCAGGGATGACCACGGCCATGGTGAGCATGAAGCCCGTGGTGAGCCACTGTGCCGAAGTCGCCGGAATGCCGAAGTCCGCCATAATGGCAGGCAAGGCAACGGACAGCGAGGTCTCGTTGAGGATCATGATCATCGCGCCGAGGACGAGCACGGCAAGCGTCATGCCTGTGCCCTTCGGCAGGGTCTGTGGTTCAGCCATGAAGTGTCACAACTTTCTTCTCACGCATTAAAAAGGGCGTATCCACGCACAAGGCGCACATACGCGTAATAAAAAGACAAGCGTCTACCTTAACCAGCGACAGCTACCGCTCGTAATTCGAGAATGTGAGTTTGTGGGCAATTCCACAGATGACAGCAGGAGTGAACAGTGTCCACGAGGTCCGTGGGTGAACGCCACCAGCTACGACAGCGATACATGAGGTGAAAGCGTTTCACGCGAAATGCTTTCTTGTTATTGCTCACCCAGTCGCTCTCGTCGTCTTCTCCCCGGCGGGTTTCCCGGCTAGTTCCCCCCCCCAGTTGGTTTTGCCTCCTCATAGCAAAATGGTGTCAGTGCTGTTTTGGCCCCACGCGTCCGCGAGTTTCTCGCCCGCTGGCTGCCCACCAGCGTCACGGTCATCGGCCTGACGTTGCCCGTAGGCGCGATCGTGCTCAAAACAACGCTGGACGACGCACAAGTGAAATGGGAAGCCGAGCATTCCACCGCCAGCACGCGGATAACGGCCGATGACATTGAGCGCGCGACGAACGACTTCCGCGACGACAACAGCGCGACAGCCCTCATCCACAGCTCGGTACTCGCCGACCAGGCACAAAAGTGGGCCGAGCACATGGCCGCCCGCGATGACTTCTCGCATAGACTGCTCACGCCCTATGTCTCTGAGTTCGAAGTGAAGATGACGCCGAGGACATCATCACGTCTTTCGACAATTCAGTGACCGGCCACGCCGAGAAACAGCTGTATCCGCACCACACCGACATCGGAATTGGCGTGGCGTATGACTCCAAGAGGCGACATCTGGGTCGTCCAACGCCGTGGCGTCCCTGCGGCCTACAGCGAGGAGCCTAGGGACGCCATCGGCGGATGGGCTGCGGCGCCGCGTCTACTTGATGAGGACGACGCGCTGCTGGCCGTTATCGGCTGAGCACGTGAAGTGGCGATTTTCCGGAGTATCAGGCTGGCTGTCGAGAGCCGCAAACGAGCAGCCCCAGCCATTGCTCACCGGCGCGATAAGTGCCTGACCGCCCTTTTCGGCATCCGTGTACTCGTCGAGCGCCGCCATCGCCTCGTTACAGTTCGTGTCGTCCTGGGCGACATAGACGAGGAAGTCCTGGTTGCCGATGGGGTTCGCCTGACCACAGACCGTGCCCACACGCGCAGTGCCGTCAGCCGCAGGCTTCGGTGGGAAAGTATCAGAGTGGTACTCGCCGCTACCCGAGATGGTGAACTCATGGCCGTCCTTCGTACCCTTGAGACCGCCATCAGCAAGGGCTTCGAAAGTCACGCCCTCGATGTCGACCGACTCGCCCGGCTGCAGCGAACCGGCCGTGCGATACTCGCCGCCCACGAATGCGGCTGGACTAAAGCCGATATCGGCCTCGTAGTTCAGGCCATTGGATTCCCAAATGGGTATGCCCACCTGGGGGACGAGCGGCGGGTCGTTGAAGGCCAGGCGGCAGGAGACGTGGTCATTGTCCGGGATGACCATGCACCCCGAAGAGCCGTCAGCGTTCGTCACGCCGTAAGAGCTCATGGTGGAGTGGGAGAGCGGGGCGTTGAGGAATTCGTCCGCGGAGCGCTGGCCCGACTTCTTTCCCGAGGTTGCGGGAGCGGCCTTAGCGGTGGAGTTGGGAGCCGGTGTGGCCTCGCTCGACGCCGAAGCGGAGACAGACTCGGAGGGCTGGACGACGACGGTCGAAGTGACCGGCTCACTGGTTCCGGACGAGCAGGCGCTCACAACGAGCGCCATGCCGATGACTGCACTAGGAAAAAGTAGGGATTTCATACGGTCATCTTTACACACGCCCTCGACATAAACGGGACAACAGCGTTGTAGACCCGGCGGTGGGGGTACTCCCCCACGACCTTGCCTCCCACGCGCGCGGCCAATTGATTGTAGAAGCGCACGAGCCCGGGGCCCTCGTCGATTAGAAAGAAGGTCTACATTCTTGCGCCGTATTCGGACGTTGCGGTTGGTTTCCTCCAGATACACGAAACCCGCCCCGGCACACGGCCGTAGACGGGTCGGCGTCGAAGACTAACGTGCCTCCGGTTTCACCAGCGGGAAGAGCACGGTTTCGCGGATGCCCAGGCCAGTGACGGCCATGAGCAGGCGGTCGATGCCCATGCCAGTGCCGGCCGTCGGCGGCATGCCCTGTTCCATGGCGGCGAGGAAGTCCTCATCGAGACGCATGGCCTCATCATCGCCGTTGGCGGCCAGACGGGCCTGGTCCTCGAAGCGCTCGCGCTGGATGACCGGGTCAATGAGCTCGGAGTAGCCGGTGGCCAGCTCGAAGCCGCGGACGTAGAGGTCCCACTTCTCGGTCACGCGCGGCTGCGAGCGGTGCTGACGGGTAAGCGGCGAGGTCTCGACCGGGAAGTTCTTCACGAAGATCGGGCCCTCGAGCTGGTCCTCGCAGAGCACCTCCCAGATTTCCTCGACGAGCTTGCCGTGGCCCCAGCCGCCATCCTTCGGGACCTCGAGACCAATGACGTCAGCGATCGCCTTGAGCTCCTCGACAGTGGAGTCGATGGTGACCTCCGGCTGCCCCGGGAACTTGCGCTGAAGTGCCTCGTTGAGCGAAGGATACATCTCGATTTCCTTCCACTCGCCGCCGAAGTCGTACACGGAGCCATCGGCAAGCGTACGAGTGAGATCCTCCGGCTCCTTGCCCTCAGCCTTATTGAGCTCACGGACGATGTACTGGATGGACTCGCGCGTCGTGCGTGCGCAGTCGTTGTAGTCGCCCCACGCAGCGTAGGTCTCGAGCATGGCGAACTCCGGCGAGTGCGACTTGTCCACGCCCTCGTTGCGGAAGTTGCGGTTGATCTCAAAGACGCGGTCGATGCCGCCCACGACGGCGCGCTTGAGGAAGAGCTCCGGCGCGATGCGCAGGTAAAGGTCGATGTCGAGCGCGTTGGAGTGCGTGACGAAAGGACGGGCAGCCGCACCGCCGTGCAGCGTCTGCAGCATGGGTGTTTCGATTTCCACGAAGTCCTGGCTTTCCAGGTAGTCGCGCAGCGCGCGCAGGACTCGGACACGGGTCATCGCGTTCTTGCGGGCTTCCGGGCGCACGATGAGGTCGTTGTAGCGCTGGCGAACGCGAGTCTCTTCGTTCATGTCCGCGAACGCAACCGGCAGCGGACGCAGGGACTTCGCGGCCATCTGCCACTCGGTGGCCATGACGGAGAGCTCACCGCGACGCGAGGCAATGACCTTGCCGGTCACGGAGATGAAGTCGCCCAAGTCGACGTCAGACTTCCACGCGGCCAGCGCCTCCTCGCCGACCTCGGCGAGGGAGAGCATGGCCTGCACCTGCGTGCCGTCGCCATCCTGCAGCGTCGCGAAGCAGAGCTTGCCGGTGTTGCGCATGAAGATCAGGCGGCCGGCAATGGAGACGACATCCTCGGTCTCGTCGCCCGCGGCCAAGTAGGTCACGCCTTCCTGGGTACCCTTTTCCTCGCCCTCGGCGACCACGACGTACTTGGCGCGCAGGTCAGCCAGGGAGGTAGAACGCGGCACGGTGACCGGATAGGCCTCCACGCCAGAGTCGATCAGGCGCTCGCGCTTCTCGCGGCGGATGCGCAGCTGCTCCGGAACGTCATTTACTTCAGTATTCTTCTGCTCACTCACGCAGACAAGGATAACCCATCGCTCCCGCAGCGACCGTGTTGAGGACAGGCTTCTGACGGCCCGAGAGCCACAACGTACCCCGCGACGCTCAGCGTTACGACGCCCCGGTTAGAGACGCACGCCGCCCCTCCCCATCGCACGCCAGCACCCCGCTCTGTCACTCGAAGACGCCACGGACGAGCACATGGCCCTCGCGGATAAACTCTTCTGGCAACTGCGCCGCAAGGACTTCGGGCCCGTGGCCGTGTACAAGCTTCGCACTCGCAAGCGGCCGCACACCTGAGCACCCTGCGCGTCTTCGACATCATCGTCTGGCGCGAACACCAACAGAACCCACAACACTAAAACGCGGGGTTTACGGAGAATTCACGCATCCGACACCTCGTTTCTACGCACTCGAAACTCACCCCTCCTTTAATAGATGCGTTCTACCCACGTCCCGCGCACCGACCCCACCGCGCGGGCAATAATTTTTGGAGCGCACCCATGGCCTTGCTTGGCAAGAATCTCTTTAACAACCGTTTTACGTCCTCCCGTTCCTCGCTCACCTGCACCTACAAATGCGGTAACGCCTGCTTCGGGGAATGTGAGAACCCCTCGAGCAACGCCTACTTCGGCGACCAGTTCACTACTCCGTTCTCGCGCCGCTCCGCCCTGCGCGCCGGCGGTCTCACCGTCGTCACCGTGGGCGGCGGCGCGGCCCTGGCGGCCTGCAGCCCGGCAGAGGAGGGGGCATCGGCAGGCTCGGCCTCCACGACGACGGCGAAGGTGGAGCTCACCTCGGCCGAGGGCATGCGCTTCGAGGCCGTCCAACCGAACACTAAGGACGAGGTCGTCATCCCGGCCGGCTACGCGCAGTCTATCCTCATCGCCTGGGGCGACCCGGTCATCGAGGGCGCGCCGGAGTTCGACGTCAACAACCAGACGGCCGAGGCCGCAGAGAAGCAGTTCGGTTTCAATAATGACTTCGCCGGCCTTATCGAGCACCCGGATGACCCGAACCGCATGATCTACATGTGCTCCCACGAGTACACGACCGAGCCGATGATGTTCCCGAACTACGACGCAGACAACCCGACCGAGGAACAAGCCAAGATCGGCTGGGCAGGCCACGGCCACACCATCCTGGAGGTCTCCAAGGTCGAGGGCACCGGCGAGCTCAAGCGCGAGTTCGGCCCGCTCAACCGCCGCATCACGGGCACGACGGAATTTAAGCTCGTGGGTCCCGCCAAGGGCACCGACCTGGTGAAGACCACAGCAGACCCGGCTGGCGAGACCGTCAAGGGCACCTTCAACAACTGCTCCGGTGGTGTGACCCCGTGGAACACCATGCTCTCCGGCGAGGAGAACTTCGACCAGTACTTCGCCGCGGACGAGAACATGAAAGACGAGAAGGCGAAGAAGTCGCTCGAGCGCTTCGGCATCAAGGATCCGGAGACCGACCGCAAGTGGGAGCGCTTCGACGATCGCTTCGATGTCGCCAAGGAGCCCAACGAGCCCAACCGCTTCGGCTGGGTCGTAGAAATCAACCCGCTCGACCCGCAGTCCACCCCGATTAAGCACACTGCGCTGGGCCGCTTCAAGCACGAGGCCGGCAATATCCACATCACGAAAGACGGCACCGTCGTGTGCTACTCGGGCGATGACTCCCGCTTCGAGTACATCTACAAGTTCGTCTCCACCAAGAAATTCGAGGAAGGCAACCTCGAACACAACCTCTCCATCCTCGACCACGGCACCCTCTACGTGGCCAAACTTGAGGGCAACTCCCCGGCAGACGAGATTGACGGCTCCGGCGTCCTGCCCGAGGACGGCGCCTTCGACGGCGAGGGCACCTGGGTCAAGCTGCTCACCTCGGACACGGAGAACAATAAATTCGTCTCCCACGTCGACGGTTTTACCGCCGAAGAGGTTGCGGTGTTTACCCGCGAGGCTGCCGATGCCGTCGGTGCGACCAAGATGGATCGCCCCGAGGACATGGAGGTCCACCCGGACACGGAGAAGGTCTACGTCGCGCTCACCAATAACTCGTACCGCGGCGCGACGGGCGAGAACGCCAAGAAGAACAAGGAAGAGCCCATGGAGTGGGCACCGGTCAAAGAAAACAAGAACGGCCTCGTTATGGAAATCACCGACGACCACGCCGGCGAAACGCTGACGTGGAACCTCTTCCTCGTCTGCGGTGACCCGAAGGAGGCCAACACCTACTTCGGCGGCTTCGACAAGGAGAAGGTCTCCCCCATCTCCTGCCCGGATAACCTGGCCTTCGATAACCACGGCAACCTGTGGATCTCCACCGACGGCAACGCACTCGACACCAACGACGGCCTCTACGCCGTGACCACCGAGGGCGACACCCGCGGCGAGCTCAAGTGCTTCCTCACCGTCCCCGCCGGCGCGGAGACCTGCGGCCCCATCGTCGACGACGACCGCGTCATGGTCAACGTCCAGCACCCCGGCGAAGCTGACGATGCCACCTTCGAGTCCCCCACCTCCCACTGGCCTGACGGCGGCGACTCCACCCCGCGCCCGGCCGTCGTGGTCGTCTGGAAGGAAGACGGCAAGATCGGCACCGACGCCTAAATCGACGCCTCACACCGCTCACACACAACACGAACCGCGCACCCGAATCGCCGGGTGCGCGGTGTACTAAACGTAGCGCCCTGAGTACCCCACGCCGGAGGGCACACAGTTCACGCAACTACAGCGCAGCGACCGGTTCAGACCAACCGAATAAGCACGACGCCCGCGAGCACGAAAGCGAGCCCCACGCCTTGCCGGACCGCCACGTTCGCGCCACGGGCGCGCTCGACAATGACAGACCCGACCATGGAGCCCAACAGCGTGGCGACGACCGTGAGCCCCGTGCCAATCTGCGGCACGAGCGAGGCCGTGGCGAAGACGAAGAGCGCGCCCAACACGCCGCCCAGCCACATCCACCACGGATTACGCTCCCCGTGCGGACGGTCAAGGTGTGGACGCCACCGCAGCACGGCATTGATGAACAGCAACGTTGCGGCGCCAATAGCAAAGGACGCGAACGCCGCGGACAGGGCCGAGCCTGCCAGCTGCCCCAGATGCCCATTGATGGCGGACTGGCTCGAGTTCAGGCAGCCGAAGACGAAGCCCGCTATCTGCCACGGCAGCAGGCCCCAGCCCGCCTCCTGGGCGCGCGGGCGCCCCACGGTGAGCATGACGCCGGCGAGCACGATGAGCGCGCCCAGCAGGCGTAGCCACGTCAGCCGAGCGACCGGCGAGCTAAACAGCCCACAGTGGTCGATGACCAGGCCCATGAGGATCTGCCCTGCGATGGGCAGCACGACGGTCTGCACCGCACCCAGGCGTGGAAAGAGCAGGATATTGCCGGTAAGAAACACCACGCCCAGGAGGCCACCGGCCCAGATCCACGGCGGGGCGCCCCACGCGGCCGAGAGCCCAAAGTGCCCGCGCTGGAACACGAGTACCGCCGCGAACAGCGTTGCCGTGCCCACGGCAAACGAAATCATGGACGACGAGAACGGCGTGCCGGTTGACTCACGCAGGCGCGTATTAATGACGGTCTGGACCGGCACGACCAGCCCCGCCACGACGCCGAGCAGGATCCACAGCACGCGCTAGACCTTAAACGTCACGTTCGTGGGGTGCTCCACCGTGCGCGAGACGGTGCAGTCCTTGTCGTGGCTTACCTGCGCCAAGCGTCCCACCATGGCCTGCGCCTGGCGCCCCTCCGGCGTATCGGGGAAGGTGACGTCGAAGGCGAGACGGACATCGGAAAGCCGGGACGCCCCGGCCTCGTTCACGCGGTCGCCCTCCGCGGTAATACGGAACGTCGAAGGCTCACCCCGGCGCGAGGTCACCACGTCCACGTCGACAGCGGTGCAGCCCGCCACCGCGGCGAGCAAGAGCTCCACCGGGCTGAGCAGTCCCTCGCCCGCACCAAACTCCAGCGAGGCGCCCGCGGGGTTGGTCGCGCGGTAGTGCGTCTGAGCGAGGCGTTCGACCTCGACGCTGTAGGTTTTTACAACATTGGGTTCACTCATGCTCATCGAGCCTAGTGTGTTAGAACGGTTCTATGACCCACATAACTTCTGACTTACTCGCCGAGTTGCGTCACCAGGCAGTAAACGACCCGCAGCTGCGCGCGGCCCGCAATGCCGTCACCCAGGTGGGCGTCGGCCGTGCCGCCCTCGATTATGACAAGCTCATCGCCATCCAGCAGGCCACGCAGATTAAGCTCGACACCCTGCCGGTGACCAACCAGAAGCGCTCCGGGCGCTGCTGGATGTTCGCGGCGCTCAACGTCTTCCGCCACCGTGCGGCCAAGGAATTAAACGTCGAGAACTTCGAGTTCTCTTTTATCTACCTGCAGTACTTTGACAAGCTCGAGCGCGTCAACCTGGTGCTCCACGAGCTCATCGAGCACAAGGACGATGACCTCGACGATCGCGTCGTCGCCCACATCCTAGACGACGCGAATGCGGACGGAGGCTGGTGGAACTTCTTTACCAGCCTCGTCGCCAAGTACGGCGCCGTGCCCGCCGAGGTCATGCCGGAGACCCACGCCGCCGGCGATACCCACGAGATGAACCGCACGCTCGCCACCATCGTGCGCCGCGCCGCCCTCCAGGTTCGCGCGGGCGCGGACGCCCAGCAGGCTGCCGATGCCGCCATCGCGGACGCCCAGCGCGTCCTCGCCGTCTACCTCGGCTTCCCGCCCACCGAGTTCGAGTGGTCGTACCGTGATAAGGACACTGAGTTCCACCGCTTGACCTCGACCCCGCGCGAGTTCGCCGCGAAGTTCCTGCCGGACCTCGACGACTACGTCATGCTCGGCGCTGACCCGCGTGACAACGCGCAGACCAACCAGCTCTACGTCTCCACTCCTAGCCGCAACGTCCTCGAGGACGAGGGCTACACGTACCTCAATATCGACGTCACGGAGCTGCGTGCCGCCGCCCGCCGCAGCCTCGAGGCAGACGAGCCTGTCTGGTTCGCGTGCGACGTCAACCGCAACTTCTCGTTCAACGACGGCGTCTGGGACGAGGGCCTTCTCGCTATCGATCTGCTCTACGGCATCGACACCTCCACGACGAAGGCCGAACGCCTCGCCTCCGGCGACTCGACGCCCACGCACGGCATGGTGCTCACCGGCTTCGATGAGGACGCAGAGGGCCGCGGCCGCTGGCGCGTGGAGAACTCCTGGGGCACGAAGGTTCACGGACCGCACCGCTCCATCGATAACAAGGAGATCCCCGGCAAGGGCTACGGCACCGCCACGGATGCCTGGGTGGACAATAACGTCTTCGGCGCCATCGTGCGCAAGAAATACCTCACGGAGGCTCAACTCAAGGGCCTTAAGACCCAACCCATCGAACTGCCCATCGACGACCGGATGATCTAGGAGACCACCCTCATGAACAACGCACAACTAGATCCTCAGTCCATCGCCGCTCGCAACGAAGAACTGGCCCAGGACCCGACGCTCACGCTGCTGCGCAACGCTGCCGCTGGCACGTCGCTCGACCAGGTTCTCCTCGACCACACGCTCGCCACCGAGCTCACTCCAGCCGTGGAGACCAAGGTGGACGCGTGGTCCGCCGCCAACCAGAAGCAATCGGGCCGCTGCTGGATCTTCGCTGGCCTGAACTCCTTGCGCGGCCCTGTCATGGATACCGCCAAGATCAAAGACTTCGAGTTCTCCCAGACCTACATCCACTTCTACGACAAGTTGGAGAAGGCCAACTATTTCCTCACGGCCATGGAGGAGCTCGCAGACCGCGACATCAATGACCGCACCATCAAGCAGCTTCTCGACTCCCCCATCGATGACGGTGGCCAGTGGTCCATGTTCATTGCCATCGTCGAGAAGTACGGCGTCGTGCCGCAGTACGCCATGCCGGAGACCGCCTCCTCCAACCAGACGCGCCTGATGAACCGCAACCTCGAGACCGTCCTCCACCGCGCCGCGATGCGCCTGCGTGCGGCCGCCGAGACAGAGCGCGCCGGCATCCATGAGCAGGCGCTGCGCGACTGCTACCGCATCCTCGTCACCAACCTCGGTGTCCCGCCGGAGAACTTCGAGTGGGCTTATCGCGACAAGGACAATGAGTTCCACCGCGAGGGCACGTTTACCCCGCAGGAGTTCGCCGCACGCATGCTGCCTGCGGATCTCTCCGAGTACGTCTGCGTGGTCAACGACCCGCGCAACGCCTACGGCGAGCTCTACACCGTGGACCACCTGGGCAACGTCGTGGGCAAAGACGTCACGTACTTAAACGCCCCGAGCGATGTCCTCCGCCAGGCCGCATTCGACTCGCTGCAGGACGGCGCCGCTGTGTGGTTCGGCTGCGATACTGACCAGCAATCCAACGGCGACGCCGGTATCTGGGCTGCGAAGCTCTACGACTATGAGTCGGCCTTCGGCATCAAGCTCGACATCGACAAGGCTGACCGCCTGCGCACGCACGAGTCGCTCATGACCCACGCCATGGTGCTCACCGGCGTCGACGCCCCGAACGGCCAGCCCACCCGCTGGCGCGTGGAGAACTCCTGGGGCACGGACAAGGCCGACAAGGGCTTCTGGACCATGCGCGATGACTGGTTCGACGAGTACGTCTTTGAGATTGCCGTCCACCCGTCACGTCTGCCGGAGGAGTACCAGAAGGCGCTCTCCAGCGAGCACGTGAATACATTGCCTGCCTGGGATCCCATGGGTGCGCTAGCATAAAATTTATGATTCGCCCCGCTCGTCCCGAGGACATTCCCGAAATCCACGAGCTCATCTGTGAGCTCGCCGACTACGAGATGGAACCAGGCGCCGTGCGCGCCACGCCCACTGACTTGGAGCGCGCCCTCTTCGGCGACAATCCGCAGGTCTTCTGCCACGTGGCGGAGACCCCTCGGGGCCGGCATCAGCACGGCGCACGCCGCGGCGAGCACGACAGTTCCTCCACTGGCACCTCGCTCGACGGCTTCGCCCTGTGGTTCATCAGCTACTCCACGTGGGAAGGCGTCCACGGCATCCATCTCGAGGATGTCTTCGTCCGGGAGAACCGCCGTGGCCGCGGCATCGGCGGCGATCTGCTCCGCGCACTTGCCCGCGTCGCACACGAGCGGGGCTACGCCCGCATCGAGTGGTCCGTGCTCAAGTGGAACAAGCCGGCCATCGGCTTCTACGAGCACATCGGCGCCGAAGTCCAGGACGACTGGGACACGTACCGCCTCACTGGCCACGAGCTCACGGCCTTCGCGCGCTCGACCGACGCGGCGTTCTAGTCGCACACTGCACAGCGCCGTCGCCTCGACGCAGCGTTGCCACGCAGCACCGACGGAAAAGGCCATCATCCCTCGCCCTAGCTTTCGCCAGGACGGGGGATGATGTCTGTATTCGATTATGGCTTGAGGGGGCGGACGCTATCCCGCCCAGGGTGCGGGGACCTTACTTGGTGGTGCCGCGGTTCGGGTCGTGCTCGGTGACACCCTCGGTCTCGATGCGCTCCTTCTGAAGCTCTTCAGAGACGCGCTCGGTGCCACGGACCTGCTCCTTGTTGAGCTCGACCTTCTCCACGGGGACGGTCTCCTTGTTCACGGTGACGCGCTCCTCGTGCAGAGTGACAGAAGCGTCGCCCTCGGAAATCTCGCTGTTGCCCAGGCGTGCAGCCTCTTCCTCTGAAATCGGAGTGCGCTCAACGCGAACCTCTTCGCGGGTAACCGGAACCTCAACGGTCTCAGTCTCGTTCACAACGTACTTGCGCAGGCGAGCCTTGCCCGTCTTCACGTTTTCCTTCTCGACGTTGAGCTGCTCCTCGGAGCGAACCAGCGCGTCCTTGTCGGTAGCGTCAGCAGCGGCGGGGTTGCGGTCCGTAGCCTCACCAGCGACGCGGTCCTTGTGATCCGGAGCATCAACATCGGCGTGGTGACGGCCAGTCGTGGCGCCAACACCAGCACCGGCGGCACCTACGCCAGCACCTGCTGCATAGTGCTCCTCGTTACCAGCGCGGCCGCCCTGGGCGGTGCGGTTGTCATTCGTGGTGTAACGAACCTCGTCCTTGGCGTCGGTGATGCCGTAGTGGCGGTAAATCTCGTTCTGTTCCTCAACGGACAGGCCAGCATCGGAATCAATCCCCGGTGCGCCCTTGATGCGGTCCTTAGGGAATGCCAGGACGAGCTCGTCGGCGTTGGAGCCGTTGAAGCGGTGACCGCGGAGCGGAACCAGGGAGGAGTTCATGCCGAACAGACCGTGGTTAACCTCAACGAAAGTCGGCTGACCAGAAGCATCATCAACGAAGATTTCCTTAACGTCGCCGAGCTTCTCGCCCTGGGAATCAAAAGCAGTAGCGTTAAATAGGGCCTGGATGTCGCGGGTGTTGTTCTGGGTAGTCATTGTTAAAGACTCACTCTTTCGTGTTTAGCGATTAATTGGACATTAAATTTTTAATCTCACCACCAAGCTCCAAAACCCCTGCTGTGCGCCAGCCGGTCTCTCGCTCGGTGTGGCACCCACCGTACGGGCATCACGAGATTTCGCCACCGCAAAAGCCCAGAAAGATGACCGATTTAAAGAATTTCCTTACAAATCCCCTGCTTATCGCACAAACAACGAAACTATAACGTTCAACAAAGTAGGGCCATGTAGACCTTTAATCCGATCAATGCGAGGGTCTCCGATGTCGCTTCGCCCTTCTCTATCAACAATCGCAAGTTACCCGCCGCCCCGTCCCCAAACGCTCACCATCGTGACATCACTGTCGCGCGCACCCACAGCGCGACAAGGCCGCATCTCCTCACAGGAATTCCCCACGGGCGGCAAGAAAACGGGAACGACCCCCAGCCGACAGAAATCGGTGGGGGTCGTGGCATTTAAGCCACAAGTAAGTCCGAAAGGAAATTACTTGAGCTCGACGGAAGCGCCAGCCTCTTCGAGCTTAGCCTTAGCGGCCTCAGCGTCATCCTTGGAAGCACCCTCGATGATAGCCTTCGGAGCGGACTCAACGAGCTCCTTGGCTTCCTTCAGGCCCAGGCCGGAGACGAGCTCGCGGACAACCTTGATGACGCCGATCTTCTTTGCGCCAGCGTCGGTCAGAACGACGTCGAACTCGGTCTTCTCTTCCTCAGCAGCGCCGCCGGCAGCCGGGGCACCTGCAGCTGCAACTGCAACCGGAGCAGCAGCCTCAACGTCGAAGACCTCTTCGAATTCCTTGACGAACTCGGAGAGCTCGATGAGGGTCATTTCCTTGAAAGCTTCAATGAGCTCGTCCTTGGTGAGCTTAGCCATGATGGCCATCCTTTCTATGCGGAACGCCGCGCGTTCCAAAGTGTGTGTGTTTTAATTGTGTGCGCGAGTATTCGCGACTTTAAGCCTCGGCGGCCTTCTTGTCCTGCAGGGCCGCAGCGGTGCGGACCATCTTGGTTGCAGGAGCGTTGAAGACTGCAGCAGCCTTTGCCATAGAACCCTTCATGGCGCCAGCCAGCTTTGCGAGAGTGGTCTCGCGGTTGTCCAGCTCGGCGATGGCGTTGACCTGGTCGGCAGACAGTGCGTTGCCGTCCATGTAGCCACCCTTGACGACGAATGCCTTGTTATCATCAGCGAACTTCTTGATAACCTTGGCGGCATCCACTGCCTCGCCCTTAATGAACGCAATAGCGGTCGGGCCGGTCAGCAGCTCGTCAAGACCTTCGATGCCAGCTTCAGCGGCAGCGATCTTGAAGAGGGTGTTCTTGGCGACGGAGTACTCAACGTCAAAGCCAAGGTTGTTACGCAGCTCCTGGAGCTGAGCAACGGTCAGACCACGGTACTCGGTGAGCACGACGGAGTTTGCACCCTCGAGCTTCTCCTTCAGAGTAGCCAGGTCAGCGGTATTCTTCGGGTTTGCCATTTTGTTCTCTCGCCTCCTTTCGAAACATCTCTTAATATTTTCCGCCGGAGCCTTTTGCGCAAACAAAAAGCCCCGTGCAAGAGCACGAGGCGCACGGCTTTAAGGCCATGTATATCGCAAGTGTCTCCTGCGTGGGCCGTCCCTCAGAGTGGGAACCTTCGGCCTATTTCTAGGCGACCAACGGTCTTCGGTGAAACTTGAGCTCGACCAATCGGTCGTTCAAACTTCTGGGACTACACTACACCCGCTGCTCAAAACAACAAAATCCCGTGCCGTTGAGCTTGCCGATGCCGCCTTTACTCCACCGTCGCTCCCTCCCTGCGCTGGCCTTGTTGGATATCAGTGCCCCTACACAACCTCATATCAAAAAGCCTCCCTGTCCCGTATTTCATGTTGACTCCTCGGCGCCGCAGGCATTTTATTCTTTCTTCGCGCAAGAACAGGCAGACAATTTCTGCACGCTGAGACGATAACCAGTACCGTTGCAGTATGACCTTTTCTCGCGTCTGTTCGTCAGCGCAACCGCCCATTGGCAGCACTCCCCTCATGCGGCTCGACCGCATCAATCCCCGCGACGATATTCGTGTCTTCGCGAAGCTCGAGCAATTCAACCTCGGCAGCTCAGCCAAAGACCGCACCGCCCAGGCCCTCATCGAGGCGGCGCTCAACGCCGGCGATATTCGCGCAGGATCCACGCTCATCGAGTCCTCCTCCGGCAATCTCGGAATGGCCCTGGCGCGCCAGGCGCATCTGGCTGGCATGCACTTCGTCTGCGTCGTCGATCCACGCGTCAACCGCTCCACGGTGGCAACAATGGAAGCCTACGGAGCTCGCGTGGATATGCTCGAGCACCCTGATCCTGACAACGGCGATTGGCTCACCGCACGCCGGTCGCGCGTGCAGGAACTCCTGCAGGACATTCCGGATTCGTTCAACCTCAATCAGTACGCCAATCAGGCTGCGTTCCACGCACATTCCGAGGGCACCATGGCCGAGATCATCGAGCAGCTCGGTGCCCCGCCCAGCCACCTCCTGGTCGCCATGAGCACGACTGGCACGCTCGGCGGCTGCGTGCGCAAACTCACCGAGCTCGGTGCGGACACAGAAACCATCGGCGTCGACGCGGAAGGATCAGTCCTCTACGGCGGCGCGCGCGGTGCCCGCCTCCTTCCCGGCTACGGCGCTGGTGTAGTCACGGAACTGTCCCAAAGTTTTGAGCCTTCTCTCGTCGCGCGTGTTCCTGACCTCGAGGCGATCATCGGCGCACGTCGTTTGGCACGCTCCGAAGGCATCCTTGCCGGCGCCTCGAGCGGAGCCGTCGTGGCCGCTTTCCTCGAGCGTGCTGCAGAGCTGCCCTCCGGTTCCACGGTGGCGATGGTGCTCCATGACGGTGGCCAGCCTTACCTCGACACCATCTACAACGATGCCTGGGTCACCGAACACTTCGGCAGCTCTGCGGACGACCTCGCGCGCAGAGTAGACGGCCGGGTAGACGACTGGGGATCCGAATGACTCCGCCGCTCAAGATCGCCATCATTGGCGGCGGACCGCGTGGCCTCTGGGCCGTAGAGGAACTCAGCGAGCGCACCGCGGTGCCCCTCGACGTCACTGTCTTTGATCCCTATCCCGCAGGAGCCGGTGCCGTCTATCGCCCGGACCAACCACGGTGTTGGCGGCTCAACGTCACCTCCGCCATCGTCACCACTCAGCGTGACACGTTGGACGCCTGGCGCGCTCGCCACGGCGACGTGGAGCTCGATCCGTTCCCGCCGCGCGCCGTGGTCGGCGAGTACCTCATCGATTGTTGGAACGACGCCGTGCGACGCTTTCCTCGGGACAGCTCCGTGCGCCATATCGCTCGCCGCGTGACCTCAGTACACCACACGGACGCCGGATTCGAGGTCGACGGCGAGGCTTTCGATCATGTTCTTCAGTGCACCGGCCACGCGCATGACCATCCCGGTGCGCTCACGCACCAGCGAAGCCGGGTTCCCGTCACGGGGCTCTATTGGGGCGCCACGGTTCCGTCGCAGCCGCGCGTGATCGGCGTCCGCGGTGCGGCCCTCACCTTCATCGATGTCTGCCTACGCTACGGAGACACTGCGGAGACGATTTATCCGGTAAGCCGCAGCGGCCGCTTCATGGAGGTCAAGCCAGACCCTGCGCGTCCTGCGCCGACGTTTTCTCCCGCCCTCCATGCCCAGGCCCGCACGGCACGGGACGCGAATGCGGCGCGGGAAGTTCTCATCGATGCGGCGCGGACACTGGGCGAATTTTCGATCGAATCACTCGCCAAGGTGCTCGATGGCGCGGATTTCACTGGGGATGCCGTGGCTGAGCTTCGGACTTCCCTGGCCGTGGCGCGTGGCGAGCATGCACTGACTCCGGCTGCTGCCGTCGGCGCCGCGTTTCGGGGCTTGTTTCAAGAATTCATCGATACACATGCGCAAACCGGTCCGATTCCTGGCTTCGCCGAACTTGCACGGACTCTCGAGCGCGTAGCGTTCGGACCGCCACCGGTGACGGCGGACGCGGTGCTTTCCCTCATCGACTCTGGGATTATCGACACCACCTACCTGGGCCGTCCTGACGTCATCGAGGCGTGGCTTAAGGGACATGGCCCGCACATCGACGTACTCATCGATGCCACCATTGCGCCGCAGGGCCAACCCGCGGCGTTCCAGGACGTGCCCGGAGTCATCACCATTGGACGCATGCACGAGCGCGAGCTTCCGGGTCATGACTCGCTCAATCGCACCGTGCATTCAGATATCCCGCAGTGGGCGGAGAAAGTAGGACATCCATGACATCCTTATCGTCGCAGAACCCAGGTCAGTTCGCGGAGTCGCCGCGTCCGCTCGCCGTCCACGGAACGGTGCCGCTCGCGCCCCGTCTCGAGCCATGGATGCAGGAGCTTATCGCAGATCCGCACGTCGTCCGGTCACTCATCGAGGAGCACGGCTCGCCCGTCAACGTTCTTGATCCCCGGCCTTTGGCGCGAAATGCTGCCGAACTCGTCGCCGCGGGAACAGCACTCGGCGTCGACACTCGCGTCTTCTTTGCGCGCAAGGCCAACAAGGCGCTCGCCTTCGTCGACGCGGCGCGGGCTGCTGGCCACGGCGTCGACGTCGCGAGCCTCAACGAACTGCGCCAGGTCCTCGCCGTTGGCGTCCCGCCGAAAGATGTCATTCTCAGCGCGGCCATCAAGGATGAGCGGCTGTTGCGCACGGCGGTGAAAGCCGGCGTGGTGATCTCCTGCGATAGCCGCGACGAGCTGGCACGTATCGCCGCTCTCGGGAGCCCAGCGCGCATCGCGCCCCGCTTGGCACCGGATCCCGCCGTATTGCCGCCAACGCGCTTCGGCGAACGGCTGGATGTCTGGCGCAGCATCGACTGGCCTGACACCGTCGAGGCAGTCGGAGTCCATGTCCATCTCCACGGGTACGCCGAATCCGACCGCCGTCTCGCTCTCGCCGAGGCCATTGCGCTCGTCGAGGGACTGCGCGCAACCGGTCATCCCGCGAGCTTCATCGACATCGGCGGAGGCGTTCCCATGAGCTATCTCCTCCGCGAGACACAATGGGAGCAGTACCACGACCGCATCGAACGCCAGCGCGCGGGAACGGGCGAACCCTTTACGTGGAAGAATGATCCGCTCACCAACACGTATCCGTTCTGGCAAACGCCCACGCGCGGCGAGTGGCTCACCCAGTTGCTCAAGGGTGAGGTGTCCGGCTACGGCACCGCTGCGACTGCGCTGCGCGAGCACTCCATTGCGCTTCACCTCGAGCCAGGACGCAGCCTGCTCGATGGGTGCGGAATGATTCTCGCAGAGGTGTCCTTCCTCAAAGAGCGCTCGGATGGGCTACCCCTCATCGGCCTCGCGATGAACCGCACGCAATGCCGCACGGCCGCCGATGACCTCCTGCTCGATCCCTTCCTCGTCCCCACAGCCGGGGAGGTCGAGCGCGCGCCCCGCACCGGCTTCCTGGTGGGCGCCTACTGCATCGAAGACGAAGTCATTCTGCGACGTGCCCTGGATTTTCCAGACGGCATCGCCGTCGGAGATACCCTCGCCATTCCCAACACCGCGGGCTACTTCATGCACATCCTCGAGTCTGCCTCGCACCAAATCCCCTTGGCGCGCAACGTCGTGCGCACGGAGACCGGGGCGTGGGAGCTCGACGCCATCGACCGCGAGTGAATTCGCGTGTGAGCTAGAGCCCCATCCCCGCGAGATAGCGCCGGGTGATGAGGCTCTGAGCGGCTGCCGCGAGGCGCGGAGCGAGCCGTGCGAACCATCGGTCTGGTTGTGAGAATGCCACGCACCGACCAACGACCGTTCCGTCGTCCTGCAGCTCGATGAGAAAGGCCTCCTCGCCGCGCTCCACGTGTCCGGGCAGCGTCCCGTAGACCAACGCGGTGCGCTGCGGCGTGCGCTCGACATGCAGGATTCTGCAGGGCGAGAGCGTCGGTCCCACGCGCAACCACACCACGTCTGGTTCTGCTTCATCGCGCCGTACACGAACGCCAGCATGACGGTGTGCGCGAAACTCCAGCAGCGCGGCACTCGCGCGTTGGAAGCACTCCTCCTCTGTTCCCAGGACGCGCGCTTCGTCGACAATCCGCCACGCGCTATCGAGCCCGAGTTCCGAGGGACTCGTGCCAGCGGCGAGAGCAAGGCTCGCCAAGCGTAGCTCGGCCGGATACGACCCCGTCATAGCAGTCATAACCGTTAGTCTCGCACGTCCTGCCGCCATGCGGAAGGTGACGCGAGGCATCGGGACATCGGAAAGCCCTGCAACGCAAAAGCGCCCAGTCTCCCGTGCGGGAGACTGGGCGCTTAAAAGAAGTGCGCTTAGAAATTAAGCGGTGTAGTCCTTGGTGACGGACGGGTCGACCGGGATGCCCGGGCCGGAGGTCGTGGTCATGGTGACCTTCTTGACGTAGACGCCCTTGGAGGAGGACGGCTTCAAACGCAGGATCTCGTCGTAGAGAGCGCCGTAGTTCTCAGCCAGCTTCTCAGCTTCGAAGGATGCCTTACCGAGGATGGCGTGCAGGTTGGAAGCCTTCTCCACGCGGAAGGAGATCTTGCCGCCCTTGACGTCGGCAACAGCCTTGGTGACGTCAGCGGTCACGGTGCCGGTCTTCGGGTTCGGCATGAGACCACGCGGGCCGAGGACGCGGGCCACGCGGCCAACCTTGGCCATCTGGTCCGGGGTAGCGATGGCGACATCGAAGTCGATGTGGCCCTCGTTGATGGCCTCGATCAGCTCGGCGGTACCGACGATGTCGGCGCCAGCAGCCTTGGCCTCGTCAGCCTTCGGACCCTCGGCGAAGACGGCCACGCGGACGTCCTTACCGGTGCCGTTCGGCAGGGAGACGGTGCCGCGAACGAGCTGGTCAGCCTTACGCGGGTCAACGCCGAGGCGGAAGACGACGTCAACGGTGGCGTCGTAGTTCTTGGAGGAGGTCTCCTTGGCCAGCTTGGCGGCCTCGAGCGGGGAGTACAGGCGGGACTTGTCGACCAGTTCGGCCGCAGCCTTGTAAGCCTTAGAGTTGGTGCTCATTTAAGCAATTCCTTTTCGTGGATTGTTGTGGTCTGTGCGGGCCGAAAGCTGGCCCTGCCACATGAAGTTATTAGAGGTTTTACTGCGGCAAGTCGGCCGGAGCACCCTTGACGGTAATACCCATGGAGCGGGCGGTACCGGCGATGATGCGGGCGGCGTTCTCGATGTCGCGAGCGTTGAGGTCCTCGAACTTGGTCTGGCCGATCTCCTTGCACTGATCCCAGGTCACAGAAGCAACCTTGGTGGTGTGCGGGGTGCCGGAGCCCTTCTGCACGCCTGCGGCCTTGAGCAGCAGCTTGGCTGCCGGCGGGGTCTTCAGCTTGAAATCGAAGGAGCGATCCTCGTAGACGGTGATCTCAACCGGGACCACGTTGCCGCGCTGGGATTCCGTTGCAGCGTTGTACGCCTTGCAGAATTCCATGATGTTGACGCCGTGGGCACCCAGTGCCGGGCCGACCGGCGGAGCCGGGTTAGCGGCGCCAGCTTCGATCTGCAGCTTGATGAAGCCAGTAACCTTCTTCTTCGGAGCCATCGAATTACCTCAATTCCTGTGTTACCGGCACCCGCCACGATGAATAACGGGCACCGTCCGGATGCCTGCTTTCGCAGGCCACCGGGGATAAACGATTTACTACGCGCGCAAAAAGCGCACGGTGTTCCATCTTAGAACACCGTGCGCCTGGGACAAAATCGCGTTTGCGCAGGTCGCCGCTTACGCGGCGAGAGTCAAACGAGAGATCGCTTCCGGACTCGCTTAGGAGATGCGCTCGATTTCGTTCGGGGAGAGCTCGACCGGGGTCTCGCGACCGAAGATGGACACGAGGCCCTGCATCTTGCCGGTCTCCGGGTCGATCTCGGAGATAGTCGCGGACACCGAAGCCAGCGGACCAGCCAGGATGGTGACGGCCTCGCCCACCTGGAAGTCGTGGTCGAGTTTCGGTGCAGCCTTCTCCTCCGGCATGGCGATGACCTGCTCGCCGTCGGCGGTGGCGGCAGCAGCCTCGCCGGTGGTGGTCGGGGCGACCTGCGGCATGAGGAACTTGGCTACGTCGCGCGGCTTGACCGGGGTGGCGTTGCCCTCGTTGCCCACGAAAGAGGTGACACCCGGGGTGTCACGAACGACGGACCAGACAGCGTCGTTGATATCCATGCGGACGAGGACGTAACCCGGCAGCAGTTTGTGCTTGACGATCTTCTTTTTGCCGTCCTTGAGCTCCATGCGCTGCTCGATGGGAACGACGACCTCGTAGAGGGAGTCCTCGACCTCAAGGGTCTGGGCACGCATGTCAAGGTTGGTCTTCACCTTGTTCTCGTAACCCGAGTAGCACTGGATGATGTACCACTGGCCCGGCTGCTTTTTCAGCTCGCGAGTGAACGCACGCAGGCGCGTCTTGTACTCGCTGTCGTCCTCAGCGGCAGCCTCGGCGCCGACGGCTGCGGCTGCCTCCTCGGCGGTAGCGGGGGCATCGGCAGCCTCAGCGGACGTCTCGGCGTCTGCGGACTCTGCGGACTCAGCGGCCTCGGCAGCTTCTGCCTCAGCGGCGGCCTGGGCCTCGGCAGTCTGGGCCTGGGCGGCCTGCAGATCGTCTTCGAAGCTCGTGTTCTCCGTAGTGGTTTCAGCAGTGTTGTCGGTGGTGTTCTCTTCGCTCATGGGGTGAGTCTCTCCTCTGCGTGCGGGCGTGTACTGCCCAGGGTAATGAATAATCCCGCCGTCCGGACCGGACAGCGGGATGATGAAGTCACTATGTAAGCAGTCTACCTAAGGTGCGAGGACTGCTTCAACTCCCAGGCCGGTGAGCGAATCCACGCCCCACACAAGCGCCGTGAGAACGATAAGGAAGAGGAAGGTAATGAGCGTGTACTGCACCATTTCCTTCGCCGTGGGCCACACGACCTTCTTCATCTCAGAAACGACCTCGCCTGGGAACGCGGCGGCGCCGCCGCCCGGCTTCTCGTCCTTCTCCGCCGCGGCGCGCTCCACGCGCTTGTTCTCATAAGCGGCAGAGGAGGTGGTCGTCGCCGCGCCGGAGAGCTGGCGCTTGCCGGTCGGGCGGGCTGCGCCGGACTGCGGCTGCTGCTCATCACTCATGGGTGAGATGTCCTCCTGGATTGAAAACCTATAACTTTGTCAACTCTAGCAAAGCTGATAGGAGCGTGAATAATTCCCGCCGGTCAATAAAAGCAAAGAACCCGGCGCGAGGCCGGGTTCTTTGCATTCTGCAGGGGCGACAGGACTCGAACCTGCAACCTACGGTTTTGGAGACCGTTGCGCTACCAATTGCGCCACGCCCCTATGGGCTTGTAGAAGTTGACTCTAGCAGAGCCCATGGCCCCTGCCCCCGCGTGCGGGGAAAGAAACCTGTAGCGATGGCGAGAATTGAACTCGCGACACAGCGATTATGAGTCGCTTGCTCTACCACTGAGCTACACCGCCATATTCACTTAGAACTCCACGCCCCGGGTCCGGAGGAACCCTAGACATGAATGGAGCCCCCTGACAGAATCGAACTGTCGACCTTTTCCTTACCATGGAAACGCTCTGCCGACTGAGCTAAGGGGGCACATCCTCGCCGTTGAAGCTGTGCGATATTTCGCGTGCTCTCCGTTGCGGACTTAGAAAGAGTAACCCACTTTCTTCTCGTTACACAAATCCGCTGTACAGGACGGAAAATATCAGTTTTTAGCCGCCTGTATGCGGTGTGCTTGAATGGATTTATGTTGGATGACAAAGACCGGCAATCAATCGACGCGGCGAAGCTCTATTACGGTTCCGGCCTCTCCCAGGCCGAGGTTGCCGCACGCCTGGGCTTGTCCCGCCCCACCGTCTCCAAACTGTTGGGCCACGCGCTCGAGCGCGGCTTTGTCACCATCACCATCCACGATCCCCGCGAGCGTTCTGACGAACTCGTCGCCCAGCTCACCGCGCGCTTTAAGCTTGCCGATGCCCGCGTGGTCACCACCCCAGCCGGCGGCACCCTTCTCACGGACCTGGGCAGCGCCGGCGCCACGCTCCTCGAGGAACTCGTCCACGACGGCATGACGGTGGGCCTGTCCTGGGGCACGACGATGTGCGCCGTCTCGGAGCATTTGCGCCAGCTGCCCCTCCAGGGCGTGCGCGTGGTGCAGCTCAAGGGCGGGCACTCCCACTCGGAACGTTCCACACGCGACATGGAGACCATGCGCGCTTTCGCCCGCGCCTTCAACGCAACGACGGAGCTCCTCCCGCTGCCCGTGATCTTCGACTCCGCAGAGGCCAAGGACTGGGTGACGCGCGACCGTCACATCGCGAGCGTCCTCGAGCTGGGCCGCAGCGTGGACCTTGCCGTCTTTACCGCCGGCGCCATCGCCCCCGAGTCGCTCGCACTCAACTTGGGCTATCTCTCTGCCGCGGAGACGCAGGAGATCTTGGACCACGCCGTGGGCGACGTGTGCTCGCGCTTCTTCACGCGCACCGGGAACATCGCGGCGTCTGACGTCGACGCACGCACCGTGGGCATCACGCTCGCCGATCTCAAGGGCCGGCCCACCCGCGTCCTCGTGGCCGGCGGCGCCGAAAAAGCCCAGGCCATCCGTATTGCCTTGGAGATGGGACTGGCCACCCACCTCGTCATCGATCATCAGACGGCGCAGCGGGTGCTCGACCTGTGACGCACACGCTGCACAACTGTCAATTTAGCTATTGACATTCGTTCTCCACGGTCTCGGCTTGAGGGTGACAGTACTTCTACTTCACCCCGCGTGATCGACTCAAGGAGACACACATCATGGCCGCTTTGCACAGCACCGAAGGTCTTTCCACCCCGCACATCAACCCCAAGGGCGTCGACATCGCAGACACCATTCTGCTGCCCGGCGATCCCCTCCGCGCCAAGTTCATCGCAGACACCTTCCTCGAAGACGTCGTCCAGTTCAACGAGGTCCGCAACATTCTGGGCTTTACCGGCACCTACCAGGGCACGCCGGTCTCCGTCATGGGCACCGGCATGGGCATGCCCTCCATCGGCATTTACTCCTGGGAGCTCATCCACACTTTCGGCGTGAAGAACCTCGTCCGCGTCGGTTCCATCGGCGCCATGCAGGAAAACATCGACCTCCACGACGTCATCGTCGCCGCCTCCGCCTCCACCGATTCCAACTTCCTGTCGCAGTACAACCTGCCCGGCACCTGGGCGCCCACCGCCTCGTGGCGCCTGCTCAAGGGCCTCGTCGATGAGGCCGAGCGCCAGGACGCCCGCATCCACGTGGGCAACATCTTGAGCTCCGACATTTTCTACAACTTTGACGACTCCGTCAACGCCCGCTGGGCCGCCATGGGTGTCCTCGGCGTCGAGATGGAATCCGCCGCCCTCTACGCCACCGCCGCCGAAGCCGGCGTCGACGCCCTCGGCCTCTTCACTGTCTCGGACAACCTCGTCTCCGACTCGCACCTGTCCGCCGAGGAGCGCCAGACGGCCTTCCACACCATGATGCAGCTCGCCCTCCCGCTTGCCGCTCTCTCCTAGCCTTCCGCCCTCAAGGGAAAACCATGTCCAACGTGCAAACCACCCCGGACGGCACTCGGGTCAATCCCAAGGCCGCCGTCCCCATCCTGCTCTTTGTCTTCGTCTTCTCGCTCGTCATTGACAACGGCTTTAAGACGATGACCATGCCCATGGCTGCGGGCCTGGGCATCTCCGATAACACCGCGAGCCTCCAGGCCTCGCTCGCTGGCGTCATCATCGGCATCGGCGCCGTCGTCTACTCGGCGCTCGCGGACTCCATCTCCATCCGCAAGCTCATGCTCACCGGCGTCATCCTCATCGCCGTGGGCTCGGCCATCGGCTTTATCTTCTCCGGCTCGTGGCCCATGGTCCTTGCCGGCCGCCTCATCCAGACCACCGGCCTCGCCGCGGCGGAGACTCTCTACGTCATCTACGTCACGAAGCACCTGAGCGAAGACGACCAGAAGACCTACCTCGGTTTCTCCACCGCCGCTTTCCAGGCCGGCCTGCTCATCGGCGCGCTGACCTCCGGCTTCGTGTCCACGTATATCTCGTGGACCGCGATGTTCCTCATCCCGCTCGTCCTCCTGCTCACCATCCCGCCGATCATCAAGATGGTTCCGGAGGACGAGGCCGTGGAGGGCCACCTCGATGCCCTCGGCCTGTTCTACATCGCGCTGTTCGCGACCTCGCTCATCATGTTCACCCAGGCGTTCAAGCCCCTGTGGCTCATCCCCACCGTGCTGGGCGTCGTCCTCTTTGCCGTCCACATCCGCCGCGCACACTACCCGGTCGTAACCACGGAGTTCTTCACCAACGGCCGCTACATCTGGACCATCGTCATGGTCTTCTTCGTCTACTCGACGCAGATGGGTTACATCTTCCTGCTGCCCTACGCGGCCCAGGATTACCACGGCCTGAGCATTGACGAAGCCAGCCTGCTCATGATCCCGGGCTACGTGTGCGCCATCCTCGTGGGCATCTTCTCCGGCAAGATCGGCCACGTCATATCCTCGCGCGCCACGGTGTACACCGGCATGGCCATGATCATCGGCTCGCTCATCGTCAATGCTCTTTTCGCCCACGCCCATATCGCGGTCCTCGTCGTTACCACCATCGCGTTCGCCTCCGGCTTCGCGCTGCAGTACGCGCCGCTGGTCAACACGGCTCTGCGCAACATCACCGCGCAGAAGTCCGGCATCGCCATCGGTTTCTACAACCTCACCATCAACATCGCCATCCCGCTGGGCATCGCGTACACCGCGAAGCTGCTCGATGCGACCGAGGGCTACACCACCGCGCTGTGGGTGCTCTCTGCCGTCGCCGCCCTCGGCGCCATCATCTACGTCCTCAGCGACCAGGCTATGGCTAAAAACGAATCTAAGGAGTCCCTCCATGTCTAACCAGATTGCACAGCTCATCGACCACACCCTCCTCAAGCCCGAGGCCACCGCGGACCAGGTCAAGGACCTCATCAAGGAGGCCGCCGAGCTCGGCACCTACTCCGTGTGCATCTCGCCCTCCCAGCTGCCCGTTGAGGTCCCCGAGGGCCTCCACGTCGCCACCGTCGTCGGCTTCCCGTCCGGCGCCGTGAAGTCCGAGATCAAGGCCGCCGAGGCCGCCCGCGCCGTCCAGGACGGCGCCGAGGAAGTCGACATGGTCATCAATATCGCGCTCGCCGTCGAGGGCCGCTTCGACGAGCTGCAGGCCGATATCCAGGCCGTACGCGACGCCATCCCCGGTAAGGTCCTCAAGGTCATCCTCGAAACCGCCGCGCTTTCCGATGCCGCCATTGAGGGCGCTTGCCGCGCCGCCGAGGCCGCAGGGGCTGACTTCGTGAAGACCTCCACCGGCTTCCACCCGGCCGGTGGTGCCAGCGTTCACGCCATCGAGATTATGCAGGCCACCGTGGGCGGTCGTCTGGGTATTAAGGCTTCCGGTGGTATCCGCACGGCTGCCGATGCCCTCGCCATGGTCAACGCCGGTGCCACCCGCCTGGGCCTGTCCGCGTCGAAGAAGATCCTCACAGAATTCGCAGCACAGGACGCACAGGAGGCATAAAATGCCCATCTCCGAAGAGCTTCTCACCACCGCCCGCACCTGGGCCGAGCACGACCCGGACCCGGAAACCCGCGACCAGATCAACGCGTGGATCGCTGCCGAAGACGCTGAGGCTCTCGAGGCCGCCTTCGCCGGTCCCCTCGCCTTCGGCACCGCCGGCCTGCGCGCCGCCGTGGGCGCGGGCGAGTCCCACATGAACCGCGCCGTCGTCATCCGCACGACCCACGGCCTCGTGACGTGGCTCAAGAACCAGGTCGACACACCTAAGGTCGTCATCGGCTGCGACGCTCGCCACGGCTCCGCACAGTTCCAGCAGGACGCCGCCGAGGTCATCTCCGCCGCGGGCGGCCAGGCCCTCGTACTCCCCGCGAAGAACCCGACGCCGCTCACGGCCTTTACGGTCAAGGCGCTCGGCGCCGACGCCGGCATCATGGTCACCGCCTCGCACAACCCGCCAGCGGATAACGGCTACAAGGTCTACCTAGGTGGCCGCGTCGCCACCGGTGACGCGGAGGGCGTCCAGCTCGTCTCCCCCGCCGACACGGAGATCGCCGCCGCCATCGCCGCAGCACCCTGTGCGGACGAGGTCGCCCGCGACGACGCCCACATCGAGCACGTCGACACGCGCGCCGAATACCTCGCTCGTGCCGCCATGCTCGTCGGCCCCAACGCGGATGTCACCATCGCACTCACAGCCATGCACGGCGTCGGCGCAGCCCTCGGCGAGGAGCTGCTCACCCGTTGCGGATTCACTGTCTCCCTCGTGCCCGAACAGGCCGAGCCGGACCCGGACTTCCCGACGGTCTCCTTCCCGAACCCCGAGGAGCCCGGCGCCCTCGACTTGGGCAAAGCACACGCGAAGAAGATCGGTGCCGACATCCTCATCGCCTACGACCCGGACGCTGACCGCTGCGCGGCTGCGGTTCCCGACGCCGCCGCCGAGGGCGGCTGGCGGCAGCTCACCGGCGACGAGACCGGCGCCCTCCTGGGCGATTACCTCGCCCGCCGCGGCGTCCCCGAAGGTGCCTCTTTCGCCAACTCGCTCGTGTCGTCCCGCCTGCTTGGCCGTGTCGCCGCGAATTACGGCATCCACCACGAGGAAACCCTCACGGGCTTCAAGTGGATCGCCCGCACGCCGAACCTCGCGTTCGGTTACGAAGAAGCCATCGGGTTCTGCCCCGACCCGCAGGCCGTGCGCGACAAGGACGGCATAGCGACTTCTGTCGTGCTCGCCAGCCTCGCCGCCGAGTGCAAGACCGCCGGCATCACGTTGCTCGACCGCCTCGCCGAGATTCACGAGACCGTGGGCGCGCTCTACACGCAGCCGCTCACCTTCCGCGTCGAGGATCTCAGCATCATCTCCACCGCGATGGAGAAGGTTTCCACGACCCCGCCCACCGAGCTGGCCGGCTCCCCCATTGCCACGGTCGAGAAGTTCGCCCAGGGTTCGAAGTTCTTCACGGAAAACGATGACCGCGTCATCGTCCGCCCGTCCGGCACCGAACCCAAGCTCAAGTGCTACCTCGAGTCTCCCGACCGCAAGCGCCTCGACGCCATTGCCGCAGATCTGCGCGAGTACTTCGGCATCTAACGTCCCCGCATAAAATCCTCTGCTCTCGCAGGGGATTTTATGCGTCTAGGTCACTCGTCAACTCCGAGATCCATTGCCGTACCTCGGCTAAGCACTGTGAAGTCACTTCGCCGACATTGCCATCGAGCCGGACTACCGAACACGCCTTAATCTGTTCTGCCATTGCCCACGAGGGAGGCGCATCCACCTCGTCCTGATATTCCACTGCAATGTGGTTATGCCATCCTCGATCTTTGGTCGTTAACGGCACCCCAATAAATAAGGAATCGATGAGACCGGAAAAATAGTCATTTGACACGACAAGCACAGGACGACGACCTGCTTGTTCCCTTCCCATCGCCGGGATCGCTGGGTCTGGCTTCAACCACCAGACCTGTCCCTCCATAACACTTTCCGGATCCTCGCATGGCAGTTGAGCTGCCGTCGTTGCCATCTCAATCCCACCTCCCCGACTGCCAGTCAAGGAATTCCTCGTAATACTCGTCATCCGGGGGATTACGACGAATCGCTTCACGAGCGGCTAATTTCATTCTCCGTCGACGTTCCCTTCCAGCTAAATCTGCAAGTAGTTCGCCAAGCGTTTGATCGTCGGCTTTCGCCAGGGCCTTAAGCTCATCACGGAGTTCGGTATCAACGCGGATAGTTGTCATAGTCATACAAAAAGTATGACTCTGTCCCAGGTGTTCGTCAATTGCGGTGTCATTATGTGTTGTCGTTGAGGCAGTCATACCCCATTAGACTGAGCTTCGACGCCAAAGGTTCCTGCCCTCGCTCTCGCCGCCGGGCTAGCCATCGTCCTAGGCTGGGATGCGCTGCCTGACCCGCTCCCCCAACACTTCAGCGGGAGGGGCGAACCGGATGCATGGATGGCCAAGACCTATCGCAACGCCGTCGGCATGGCGGTTCTCATGCCCACCATACTCACCGTGGTCTCCGCAGGTGCCCTCGCGCTCACGCAGCAAGCTGCACAGTCCGCAGAAGACTCCTACCCGAAACCTGACCCGGTCGACCTCGAACGCACGCGCACCCAGACCGCGCTCCTTTTACCGGTGATAGCGCGCTGGATGTTCGCTCTCGCCGCCGTATGCACATCCGCCATCATGGCTGGACTCTTCGGCATTGGCAGCGCTCCTTTCAGCATGCCAGCCCTGCTCTTCGCGATTGTGGCGCTATGCGGATGGTTGCTCTGGGATATCAAGTCCATCAACGATCGTCTCGATGCCGATTACCCCACCGCGCAGATGACTGGGAAGATGAAGTGGGGAATGCTCTACTACGACCCCGCCGAGCCGCACGCGATGGTGTCCCACCCCAACGGTTCGTCCTCACTCAATTTTGCCCAGAAGAAAGCTTGGTGGCTGCTCGCCGCATTGCTTGCCCCGACGGCGTTTATACTTGTTCTCGTCATCTTCGCGGCGTGAGCGAACACGCAGAAACCCCGCGCCTTCCTGATGGAAAGCGCGGGGTTTATCTGTGCCAGGTAGAAGATTCGAACTTCTGAAGGCAATGCCGGCGGATTTACAGTCCGCTCCCTTTGGCCGCTCGGGCAACCTGGCGTGCACCTTGCGGTGCGAGAGATAACTTTACTAAGTGCTGGGACGTTCGCCAAATCGGCAGGGTATCTGCCATTTCGCCGCGTCTCCGCTGCGTTTTCAGCAACCTAGCCCACGCGCTTGACGGTGTACTCCGCCAGCCGGCGCAGCGCTGCGGTCGCAGAATTCTGCGGCAGTGAATCGAGCTCGTGCTCCACCTCGTCGAGGTAACCCTGCACGGCTTCGAGCGCCTGCTGGCGTCCCGTGGAGGCATGGAGGAGCTCCAGGGCGCGGTCCACGGCGGCATCGGAAGTCAGCGGGCCCGTAAGCAGACCACGCAACTCCTCACCCACCGGGGTATCTTCCTCGAGCGCGTAGAGCACCGGCAGGGTGAACACGCCCTCGCGCAGGTCCGTGCCCGGGGTCTTACCGGAGTCCTTCGGGTCGGAGAAGATGTCAATGATGTCGTCGACGATCTGGAAAATCATGCCCACGAGCGAGCCGATCTTGCGCAGCGTGGTGGCATGCTCCAGAGTGGCACCCGAGTGGTAGGCGCCAAGGTAGGCCGCCGAGGCGATGAGAACGGCGGTCTTCTCACGGATGACGGCCGTGTAGTGCTCGATGGCATTGGCCTCGCCCGCGCCGATGGTCTCACGCATCTGGCCGGTGACGAGTTCCTCGAAGGTATCCGCGAAGTGCGCCACCGTGTGGGTGTCGAGCTGCGACATGAGGCGCGAGGCGTGCGCGAGCAGCGCATCGCCAGCGAGGATGGCCACGGAGTTCGACCACCGGGAGTTCGCGGACTGCACGCCACGGCGGCGGTCAGCCTCGTCCATGACATCGTCGTGATAAAGCGTTGCCACGTGGACCATCTCCACCGACGTCGCCGCAGTAATGACGTCCGGACAGCCTGGACGCTCGCCATACTCGGAAGCCAGCAGTGCCATCATGGGACGGAAACGCTTGCCACCAGCAGCGGTGAGGTGCAGTGCCTTCTCGCTCACAAAACTTTCGCCGCGATCGATTTCCTCACGCAGGCGGGCTTCCACAGCGGCGACGCCTTCGGCCACACGCGCGGTCAGCTGCGAGTCACCCAGGTCCACTGTGTTGTCGCCCTTGCTCATATTTGTACTGATCCTTTTGTGGCAGTCGTTGACGTCAATAATCTCCTACTAACCTAGTCCACTTGCGGGGTTGAGACATAGTTGAGGTGCCCGCTCTGCCACAATGGGTTTCATGCCCCAGCTTTTTGATGTAGCAATCGTCGGCGCCGGTCCCGCTGGCGCGGCGGCCGCCATCCACGCAGCCCGCGCCGGACACTCGGTGGCGCTCCTCGATTCCGCCGCCTTCCCCCGCGATAAGACCTGCGGCGATGGGCTTACCCCGCGCGCTATGCATCAACTGGATCTCCTCGGCATCAAGGTCAACCCGAGCTACCGCAACCACGGCCTCAAGCTCCACGGCTACGGCGGCTCCGTCACGGCGCCCTGGCCCGACACATACCCGACGAACGAGGGCACGGCACTTCCCCGCCACGAGTTCGACGCGCTCCTCGTACGTGAGGCCGTCGCCAGCGGGGCAACACTGCTCCACGGCACGGCCGCCGCGCCTGAGCTGGACGGAAACCGGATCATCAGTTTTTCTGTCGTTGATGGTTCGGGCGCCACGGACACCATGAAAGCCCGGTGGGTCATCGTCGCCGACGGCGTGCGCTCCACCTTCGGCAAGCAGCTCGGCCGCACGTGGCACAAAGACGAGGTGTACGGCATCGCGGCGCGCTCGTATTCCTCTTCCCCTCGCGCCAGCGAGGGCTGGATGCACTCGCACGTCGAGCTCAAGGACGCCGACGGCGTGGTCCAGCCCGGCTACGGCTGGATCTTCCCGCTGGGCGCGGAGCTCGGCCACGTCAATATCGGCTTAGGCGCGCTGTCCACAAAGTCCCGCCCCGCGAAGATCAACACCAAGAAGCTCCTGGAGACCTACGCCGCGCAGCAGCGCGCTGAGTGGGGTCTGGGACCGGTAGAAAAGGTGGCATCGGCAGCGTTGCCCATGGGCGGTGCCGTAAGCACCGTCGCGGGTGCGAACTGGATGCTCATCGGCGACGCCGCCGCGTGCGTCAACCCACTCAACGGCGAGGGCATCGACTACGGGCTGGAGACCGCCGCCATGGCCGTCTCCCTGTTGGGAGGAAAGGACTTCACTCTCGTGTGGCCGGACCGCCTGCGCGCTGCCTATGGCGAGGCTTTCGTGCTCGCCCGCACCGCCGCACGGCTGCTTACGTACCCACAGTTCCTCCCCGTCGCGGGCCCTGTCGCCCTGCGCGGCCCCGTGGGCCGCATGCTCATGCCCGCTGCGGCGCGGCTCATGGGCAACCTCGTCACGGACGAGGACCGCGATCTCATCGCGCGCGCCTGGAAACTGGCGGGTCACGGCGTGGCGTGGGCGCGCCGTGACACCCCACTGTGGTCTTAAGGGATTTCACATCAAACAAGCCTTCAGATCCGCGTGGATCTGAGGGCTTCGTTGTCGTGAACTGCCGGAACTACGCCGGTTTGACCGCGCTGTGCAACGCCACGATCCCTCCGGTGAGGTTCTGCCAATTCGCACCCGTCCAGCCGTTACGGTTAATGGCAGCGGCGAGTTCCTTTTGCTCCGGCCACGCGCGGATCGACTCGGCGAGGTAGACGTACGCGTCCGGATTCGAGGACACGAGGCGCGCGACCGGCGGGAGCAGGCGCATAAGGTATTCCTTGTACACCGTGCCAAAGATCGGAATGACGGGCTTGGAGAACTCCGCCACAGCCAGGCGGCCACCGGGCTTGGTGACGCGGGCCATCTCGCGCAGGCCGAGCTCGAAGTCGTGAATATTGCGCAAGCCATAAGAGATGGTCACGGCGTCAAACGTGTTGTCCGCGAAGGGCAGCTGCATGCCGTCGCCCGCGACCTTGGGCACGTTGCGCTCCTTGCCCGCCGCGAGCATGCCGCGCGAGAAATCGCAGGCCACGCACCAGGCGCCGGACTTGGCCAGCTCCACCGTAGACACGGCGGTGCCAGCGGCGAGATCGAGGACCTTCTCCCCTGGCTGCAGGCCGAGACGCTCACGTGTGCGCTTACGCCAGAGGCGGTCCTGTCCGAAGGAGAGGACGGTGTTCGTGATGTCGTAGTTCTTGCCCACGCCATCGAACATCTTCGCCACGTCTGCGGGGTCTTTGTCGAGATCTGCCTTGAGGTTAAATTTCGCCACGGAAAACCAGTCTAGGCCACGCGCGCGCCCAGAGCGCGGGCGGCCCAGCGCGGCAGCTCCGGGCGCTGGCCGATGATGGTCAGCGGCACGCGGCGCGTGTCCTCAAGGACTTCCTCGTAGGAGTCCAGGAGCTGGCGGCACAGCGCGTCCCACGTCTTATTCGCAATGGAGGCGCGGGCGTTCTTGCGCAGTTCCGTGTGGATCTCCGGGTTCAGCAGCGCGTCCACGGCGCCGGGCAGGTCCTCGACGAAGGTGTCGACGTCGAGGAGCAGGCCGTTGTAGCCTTCCTCAATCAAATCGATGGGGCCGCCAGCGCGCGGGCCGATGGTGGGCACGCCCGAGGCCTGCGCCTCCTGGATGGCCTGACAGAAGGTCTCGAACTCACCAGCATGAACGAAGATATCGAGCGAGGCGTACGCCTGCGCGAGCTCCTCGCCGCCGAGTGCGCCGAGGAAGATCGCGTGCGGCAGCTGGGCCTCGAGGAGCGGGCGCTCGGGACCATCGCCGACGATGACGACCTGAATATCGGAACGCTCATCGAGCCCGTCCAAGCGGTGCACGCCCTTCTCCGCGGCGAGGCGCCCCACGAAGCCCACAATCTTCTTCGAGTCCGTGGGATCCCACTGGCGGCGCAGTTCTTCCGAGCGCTTGGAGGGATGGAAACGCACCGCGTCCACGCCGCGGCCCCAGTGGCGCACGTTCTTGATGTTGTGTTCTTCCAGGTCCGCGATGGTGGGCGAGGACGGCGCGAGCGTCATCTGGCAGGAATTGTGGATGGTGCGCAGCCACTCCCACACGCCGTAGGCCAGCGCGGAGGCGTGGTACTTCGTGGCGAAGCCGGCCACGTCCGTTTGGTAAAGCGCGACGGCCGGGATGCGCTGCTGACGCGCGACGAAGGCGCCGGCCGCGCCGAGCACGAACGGGCTGGCCAGGTGAATGATGTCCGGCTGAAAGTCACGAATGGCGCCATCCACGGCGGAGGTGGGCACGCCCACCGGCAGGGAATCCACAAGCGGGACCTTCACCGTGGGCACGCGATGGATGGGAAAGCCCAGGTAATCCGGGATCTCTTCCTGGCCCTCGCGCGCGCCCGGCGCCACAACGATGGCCTCGTGTCCTTCCGCATGCAGGTACTCCAGGACGCGCAGCACAGAGTTGGTTACTCCGTTGACGTTGGGCAAGAAAGATTCAGCAACAATGGCGACACGCATGTGTTATACCTTTACAGGTCGAAGAAACCAGTGGGTGAACTCAACATTAATTCTTCTTCCGGCTCGTTGCCCGCCAGGCTAGCCCAAAAATGAGGCTCGCCACCACGGCGACGGAGAGCGCCGGGATGATAGACAGCGTCCATTCGCGCCCTTCCACCTTGACCAGGTCCGGATTCGACAGCTTATACGTCACCCAGACCTTTTGCCCCTCGCCCAGGCCCGTGGGATAGATGAGTCCCGTGGGCGGCGAATGGTAGATCCCCTGCGCGTCCTGGAAATCGACGGACGTGCGCAGCCAGCCCACGTTCGTCACCGTCGCCAGCGCTCGGCCCGGCTCCACCGCAATGGAGCGGTCATTCATGAAGGGGCCTGCGACCATGGCAAAGGCTCCCAGGAGTGCCACCGCGTAGACCGCGAGCAGCACCTGCCGCACGCGCCTCCTAGACACTGGTCTTCGCGGCGAGCTCGGCATGGAGCGCCCGGCGCGTGCCGCGCGTCGTGCGGGCGTCCACAACGGTAATCCCCGTCGAGGTTTCCTTGAGCTCCGCGAGCAGGTCGAGCAGCTCCTGCGCCGAGTTTGCCTCACGATAGTCTGCGCCGTAGGCCTCGCAGAGCTTGCCGATGCCCACCTCCTGCGGCGTCCCAAAAGCCCGCTCGAAAGCAGGGCGCAGGGATTCTTGTCCGATTTCCAGGGTCTCGAAGATGCCGCCACCGTTATCGTCCGCGACAACGATGGTGAGGTTCTCCGGGCGCCGGTCACCCGGCGAGATGAGCAGAGCCGAAGCGTCGTGGAGGAACGTGATGTCCCCCATGAGCGCGACGGTGCGCGGGGCGCGAATCTCCGTGGCCTCGCGGGACTGGGTGGCCAGCGCCACGCCGATGGACTGGGCCACCGTGCCGTCGATGCCAGCGGCGCCGCGCGGCGAGTAAGTCTCCACGCCGTCGAAAGGAAGACCCACGAAGCTGGCATCGCGCACCGGATTCGAGGCGCCGAGGACGAGCGCGTCACCCACGGCGAGCGTGTCCGCCACGGCGGCCGCGACATGCAGGCCGGTAAATCCATAGTCCTTATTTTCTAGGACTTCGCGCACCGCAGCGCCGCCCATTTCGGCCGCGCCCTCGCAGACCTTCATCCAGTCGCGCGTGGGCTCGCCGCTCACCTTGACGCGGGTACCCTTCCGGGCGGCCTCGCCGCGCGGGTTCGTGAAGTCCGCCGTGCGCGAGAGCGTCACGAACTCGATATCGGGATCGCTGAGCAGCGCCAGCACCCCACGGTGCAGCGTCGGATGGCCGACAACGATGACCTGCTCGACACGCGTATTGACCACGTAGTCGTTCGCACTTACTTGGTCCTTGCGGAAGATGCTCGCCGCGAGCGGGTGCACCGGATGGTACGGCGCGGGCGCCGTGGGCTCTGCGATGGTGGGCACGTCTTCAAGGCCCTCGACGTCCCAGGCCTCGTCTCCCGCGATGACCAACGTATTGCGGGTGAGGTCGACCTCGACCTCGCCGTGGTCCACGAAGCGCACGGACGGCGCGCGGCGCAGGGTGCGGTCATCCGGCGTAGCGGGAAGCTCCGTGCCCACGAGCGGCACGTCAAGCGCAACGTTGATATGCACCGCGAAGTCCTGAGTAAAGCGCTGCGCCATCGCCGGAATATCCTCCGGCGACGCGACCTGCGTCGTGTCCGCGAAGTTGCTAAAGATGCCCTGCTGCTCGATGGTTTGCGAAGCACCCGTGCCCACAAGGCGCTCCGGACGATCCGCGGAGACCACCGCGAGCGGCGTGTGCGAGTGGCGCGCCTCGACCAGCGCCGGCAGCGCGTTAGCCACGGCCGTGCCTGAGGTCATGACGACCGCGACGTGGCGGCGCTGCACTCGCGCCAGGCCCAACGCGAGGAACGCGGCGGAGCGCTCATCGACGCGCGTGTGCACCTTGAGATCCGGACGGGCGAGCAGCGCCAAGTTGAGCGGCGCGTTGCGCGAGCCTGGGCAAATGACAACGTCAGTACAGTGGCGCGCGAGCTGCGCGGCGACGGCCTGCGCCAGCTCAATGGATTCGGTCTGTGCGGTCTGGTCCATAG
The DNA here is from genome assembly GCF_039822565.1 of Corynebacterium sp. SA-MJD20WY100. Lineage (NCBI taxonomy): Bacteria > Bacillati > Actinomycetota > Actinomycetes > Mycobacteriales > Corynebacteriaceae > Corynebacterium > Corynebacterium sp. SA-MJD20WY100. Next base: position 93,392 of record NZ_JBCJKS010000001.1, read on the forward strand.
CAGCCCAGTCTAGCCCGTGCCCTAATTTCCGCCGAAGATCTCGTTGAGAAGATCGTCGACGTTATCAGCGCCCTCGCCCAAGTCGCTGGGCAGCGAGGTAGGCAGCTCCCGGGTGAGCTCCGGCGTCTCCGTCACTGTCTCGGTGACGGTCTCCGTCTGGGTCTGCGTGACGGGGCTCTGGGTTTCCGTCACCGTCGCCGTGGCCGTCTGCGTCATGGTCTCCGGCGCAGGCGGCTCCTGGGTCGCGGCGCGCGTATACATATAGGCCAACGCTGCGAGCGCGATGAGCGCCAACACGAGCAGGCCGACAAGAATGCCCGTCATGCCACTTCCCGAGGAGCGCTCCTCCGGCACGTCATAGGAGCGCGGCGGCTCTTGCCGTGGTGCCTGCTGGGACGCCGGTTGGGGTGCCGGTTGGGGTGCTGGCTGCTGGTACTGATAGTTCTGATACTGCGGCTGCGCTGGCTGCACACGCGTCTCGTCTTCCGGGAAGACCTGGCGCGGACGCTCGAACTGCTGAGTATCGTCGCTCATCCGCTCGTTCCGGCCATTATTGGGGGAGTTAGTAGGCATGCATAAAGAGGTACACGGTCAACCTGTGAGTCGGCTGAAGAAACGCCCCCTTAAATGCGTGCACAAATATTTAAAGCGCCGAGTGTTCCGTTATTAATAGGGGGACCGTTCTAGTGTGAACGAGCCACTTAGCCTAGGACCGAGAGCTGTGCTGACCTCCGACTCCCCAGCGATAGCTAAAGCCCACACCCCACCCACACACGGAAATTCCGTACAGGTACCCAGAGTTTGGGTCGGCTCTGGGCGCCAGAGGCACGCCAAACCCCACCCGTACTGTGGATTGCTGTACAGAATCCGTAAGTTCGGGTGGGGTTTTGGCATGCGCGTGGAACCTCCACGTTGCTAGCTCAGTCCAATAGGTCATGACGATCTACACGACGCAACAACTCCGAGAGCTCGGCACAACCAAGACTCGCCAGAACAAGGCGGTAGCCGATGGCCGACTCATTAAACTCAAGGCCGGTATCTACTCAACGACGGGAAGCCTCGCCGACATCGCGAGTTTGTATCCCGAAGGCGCGGTCACCGGACTCAACGCCCTGGCCCTCCATGACTTGACGGAAGAATCTCGCCCCGTCCTCCTGCGCGTGCCGCACACTAGAACTCCATTGGCGAATTCACACATCCGCCTCATCCGCTCCGAGGCCCCAAGCGGATCCATCAACGGCATAAGGACAGTCAACGTCGCGCAAGCCCTCTCCGACGCGCTTTCCCATGAGAAGCTTGAGAATCCAGGAAATCTCCTACTCAATCACTACACAGGCATCCGCGGCGGTGAGCGTCTCGAAGCAGATTTAGCCCAATTAAAGCGCCCCAACGCCATTCGAGAGCTTGCGTTTAAGGCAGGCGTGGGCACCGCCTCCAAGTGGGAACGCACAATGCTGTTTCGCTTGCGCAAGGCCGGCCTCGAGCCTGTGCCCAATTTCAAGCTCGAGGCCTACTACTGGGACCTCGCCTTCCCCGCAGCCCGCGTCGTCATCGACTGGGATTCACTGCATTATCACTTGCCGCACAACAACAATGACACCTTTTATATCGGCCTGTGGAAATCCATTCAGGCCGTGCAACTCGGCTGGGCACCTCTGAAATTCACCGATACATGCACGAACTATCACTTCGAGTTAGTGCGCGACGTTATCAAGGAGACCGTTGCGCACCGCACAACACTGCGCCCACACTCGCCGGTCCCGGGGACGTTGAAGAGTCCAGCCTGGCAGTTCCACGAAGGCTTGAGCTTTGGCACACGCTTCTAGAGATACTTCCAGCTCTCGCGCACACGGTTGAACCACCAGTCGCGACGCTCGGCAGAGGCGGCCAACGCGGTGAGGCGGTCCTCCGACGGCGCGGGGTGCTCCACGCGCAGGAAGCCATCCACGAGCTCGCGCGGCGGACAGACGTCCTCGATAAAGAGCGAGCCGGTGGCCAGGCCCGCGGCGGCCGGGGTAACGTCGATGTCTTCATCGTCGAGGATCTTGGGGAGCGCGGCCACGGCGGCGAGGCCCATGGAGATTCCCACCGAGGTGTCGAGCGCCGAGGCCACCGTGATGTCCATATGGCGCGCTCGCAAGTCGTGGGCGATCTGCAACAGTCGCTTGACCCCGCCGAGGGGGGCGGCCTTGACCACGGCGACATCGGCAGCCTGAAGTTCGGCAACGCGGTAGGGGTCTGCGACCTTGCGAATGGATTCATCGGCAGCAACGCGCACAAAAAGCCCGGAGCGCATGAGGCGCGAGCGGACCTCGGCGAGTTCCTCGGCGGTGCGGCAGGGCTGCTCCATGTAGTCAAGCGGCATGAGCGCCTTGGCGGCCTCGATGGCCTCGTCGACGCTCCAGCCGCCGTTGGCGTCCACGCGCAGGACGGGAATGCGGCCCATGTCTTGGACTGCCTCGCGCACGGCCTGAACGCGCGCAGCGTCGTCCGCGAGCGTCTGGCCCGGCTCGGCAACCTTAATCTTGAAGGTGCGGCAGCCCGGGTAGCGCTGCATGACCTCGGGCACCATCTCCGCCGGCACGGCCGGAATGGTTCCGTTGACCTCGACCTCGGAGCGGACGGGCGAAGGGAAGCCCTCGTACGCGGCCTCGAGGCCAGCGGCCAGCCAGTGCGCGGACTCTTCGGGGCCGTATTCGAGGAAGGGCGCAAACTCGCCCCAGCCGGCGGGCCCCTCGATGAGGAGAGCCTCGCGGGTGGTCACGCCGCGGAATTGTACGGCCAGCGGAAGGGCAACCACGCGCGCGCGGTCAAGGACGTCGTCAACGTTAATCTGCATACGGCCCAGAATAATGCACCCCACGAGGTGCGACTGGTCTACACGGGGTGATAACCTAAGCAGGAAAGGTTATAACAACCGCGGTTAGCCTTCTCTCGCTTTTCGGAGCCCCACCGCCAGCAGCGTATGCCAGGCGGCAGCTCTTCGTACCAGTGAAGGAATTGACTTACCGTGCTCTATCTCATCATTGCCCTCGCGGCCATCGCGGCCGTAGTGTGGCTCATCTATAAAAAGGTTCATGCGGCCGCCGCCATCTTCGGAGTAGGCGTCGTCCTCCTCATGCTCGCCGCACTTACCGGCCGCGCGGACATGCGCACCACCGACATCGAAGCCACCGGCAACGCGTTCTATGACCAGCTCCTCGTCGTCGACGCCCTGTTCAAGGCTCGTTTCAGCGGCATCGGCATGGCGATTATGGTGCTCTTCGGCTTCGTGTCCTACATGCGCCATATCGGCGCGGACGCGAAGACCGTCGTCATGCTCTCATCGCCGCTCAAGCGCTTTAATGGCTCCTATTGGCTGGTGCCCGTCGGCTTCGTCATCGGCTCCCTGCTCACGCTCGTCATCCCGTCCGCCGCAGCGCTCTCCCTGCTCCTCGTCGCGACACTTCTGCCGGCGCTCATAGCCGCAGGGCTCACGCCGCTCACCGTCGCCGCCATCGTCGTGACCTCCTCGACCATCATCCCGACGCCGCTTGAGGCTGGCCTCATTCAAGGCGCGGATCTCACGGGCATGTCTGTCACTGAATTCGTCTACGGCTCCGTCGCCCGCGCCACCGTGCCCACCCTGCTCATTACCGCGTTTGTCCACATGTGGTGGCAACACCGCTGCGACAAGTCGGACCGCAAACACTACGTGGAAGAACACGCCGGAGAAACCATCGAGGAGAGCGAATCCGAACGCACTGCCCGGGAAGCCATCGAGCGCGCCGCCGGATTGCCGGGTTTCTACGCCATCCTGCCGCTGCTCCCGCTGCTACTTATCATCATCTCGGCCATTCTCAATCGCACCGGCGTCATCCCCTTCGAGGCTGACATCCTGCCTGTCACCGTCGTCTCCCTCTTCATTGCGATGATCATCGAGGCTATCCGCGGCCGCTCTATCGAGACCGCCATGGACTCCACCAAGTCCTTCTTCAAGGGAATGGGCGAAGGCGCAGCCGGCGTAGTCGCCCTCCTCGTGGCCGCCGCAGTCCTCGTCGAGGGCATTACCCAAATGGGCGTTATCGACATGCTCATCGACGCCACCAAGGGTTCGTCCGGCGCAGCCGTCATTATCGTGCTCATCTTCGTCGCCGCGACCGCCGCGATGTCCGCGCTCACCGGCTCCGGCACCGCTCCGTACTTCGCTTTCTCCGAGGTCGTCCCTGGCCTCGCAGCCGAGACGTCCATTCACGCGCCACAGATGCTCACCGCGATTTGGGGCACCTCCAACCTCATGCGCCAGGTCTCCCCGGTCAACGCCGCGGTCCTCATCGTCTCCGGCGCCATCAAGGTCAACCCCATTCGCCTGGTCAAGCGCACTTCTGTACCGATGATCACCGCGACCATCCTCAACACGCTCTTCGCGTTCATGTTTATTGGATAATCGTGCGTAACGATACGCTCCCCGCAGACCACAAGCGAGGGAGAAACGAAAGGAACTCACCATGTTGTTAGCTGAAGCCCTCGCCGAGCGCGCTGAAGCCCAGGCCCGCCTCGACGAACTACGCTCACGCATCATCGCCGTGGCCCGCGTCCAGGAGGGCGATACCCCAGACGAGGATCCGGCGGAGCTCCTCACGGAGGCAGAACACCTCGTGGACCGCATCGACGAGCTGGTCAAAGCAATCAACGCGACAAACTCGGCCACCGCGTTCGACGCCGAGCGCAACCTCACCGCGGCGCTCGCGGACCGCGACGGACTCATCCGGCGTCGCCGCCTGCTTGCCGATGCCGCCGAAGCCGCCGCCGCGCGCCAAGACCGGTTCTCCCGCAGCGAGATTAAGTTCGTCTCCACCCTCGACGTCGCGGCGTTGCGAAAGAAGATCGACGAAGTCTCCAAGGCCTACCGGGAGCTCGACACAAAGATTCAGCAGAAGAACTGGAGCACCGAAGTCGTCTAAACGTAGTTGGTAGTCCACGCCACCCCACATCAGCGAGCGCACCTCGGCCTTGGACGAGAAAACCCAAGGATTCTGTTGGCAGCCTGGTAGCGGAGCAGGCTGGGAAGTTCAAGTCTTCCCACCGTATTGCGCAGTCCGCCGCACATGTCACAGGAGCACAAGCGGGTAACAACCCCGCGCACCGCTCACATATCACCACCGCCGCGCTGGGATGAGGGAACGTGGACGAGGGTTGGGCAAGGGGACTACACGTTCAAAACAGCGGGGACGCGATGACGCGTCCCCGCTTTTCGCATACTCACGGGGTCTAAATCACAATCACTTGCAATAAGTGTAGGAGGTATGTACGTTTTTCAATGTTCAATCAATTGAACTCTTTACTTCAATTTTAGAGAAATGAGAGATACGCACGTGAAACGCATTCCTGCGCTTGTCACCCTGTGCGCCGCCGCGCTGGCCTTGAGCGCGTGTTCGAGCGATGCGAGCGCCAACAAACCGAAGGACCACCTCACCGTTTTTGCCACGACGGGCTACCTGGCTGACGCCGTGCACAACATCGCGCCGGACGCCGAGATCACCACGATGGTCGGCCCGGGCGGCGACCCGCACACGTACCAACCCACGACGAAAGACATCGAGGCCATGCAGTCCGCGGACCTCGTCGTGTGGAACGGCCTGCACCTCGAGGCACAGATGATCGACCAACTCGAGTCGCTGGGCGACAACCAGATCGCGGTCGGCGACAAGGTGGACCAGGCGGGCCTGCTGCCCTGGCCGGAGCGCAGCGCGAACGGCGAGAAGCTCTACGATCCGCACATCTGGAACAGCCCGGAGCTGTGGACCCAGGTCGTCGACGCGCTGGGCGCCAAGCTCGGCGAGGTCGATAAGGACAACGCCGCCGCCTACGTCCAGGCCGCGGATGACTATGAGAAGCAGATTCAGGCCGCCGAGGACAAGGCGCGTGCGGAGCTGAAGAACGCCACACCCCGCGTCCTCATCACCGGCCACGACGCCTTCAACTACTTCGGTAAGACCTTCGACTTCGAGATTCATGCGACGGACTTCGTGACCTCCGAGGCCGCGAAGTCCCCGACGGAAATCTCGGAGCTCGCCGATACCATCGCGGAGAAGAAGATCCCCGTCATCTTCCAGGACAACCTGGCGAACCCGCAGGCGGTGACCTCCCTCAAGGAGGCCGTGGGCGCCCGCGGCTGGATCGTCACGGTCTCCCCGGAAGAACTGTTCGCAGACACGCTGGGCCCCGACGCCCCGAATGACACCTACTTGGGCGCCTTTGAGCACAACGCTCACGCCGTCGCGGAGGCGCTCACCAAGTGATAAGACTTGCAGGTCTCACCGTCGCCTACGGGTACACACCGGTGCTCGAGGATGTAGCCATTACCTTTCGCACTGGAGCGATGACGGGGCTCATTGGCGCCAATGGCGCTGGTAAGTCCACGCTCATCAAGGCGGCGGTGGGCCTACTACCCGCTCCCGGCGCGCAGATCGACATAGACGGCACCGTGGGCTATATGCCACAACATGCGGATATCGATTGGGACTTCCCCGCCACGCTTTTTGACGTCGCGCTCATGGGCCGCACGCCCCACCTCCTCTGGTGGCAGTGGCCGAGCCGCAGCGACAAGAAGATCGCGGACCACATGCTCGAACGCGTTGGCCTAGCTGACAAGCGCAACGATCCCATCAGCGCCCTGTCCGGGGGCCAGCGCCAGCGCACGCTGCTTGCGCGCACCCTCGCATGTGAGCCGGACATCCTCATCCTCGACGAGCCCTTCGCCGGCGTCGACCAACAGAGCCAGGCCACGATCACAACAATCCTCCGGGAGCTGCGAGACCAGGGCACGACCATCATCCTCGTCCACCACGACCTCGCCGAGGTCGCCGAGCTCTGCGATGACGTCGTCCTCGTGGCGAACCGTAGAATCCTCGCCGCGGGCCCCACCGAGACCACGCTCACCGAGTCCGCCATCTCCGAGTTGTTTAGTCTGCCATGATCCTCACCGAGCTCTTCACCAACTACACCTACCAGCAGGCGCTCGCGGGCACCGTCACGATCGGTGCATGCGCCGGGGCGCTCGGCCCGCTGGTCTACCTGCGCCGGCAATCCTTGCTTGCCGATGCCGTCTCCCACTCCAGCCTGCCCGGCCTCCTCATCGCCTTTGTCACGGCTACCGCGCTTGGCATGAACGGCCGCACTGTCGCGGTCCTCGTGTGCGGCGCCGTGGCCACCGGGCTGCTCGCCGTCGCCGCCATCCACGCTCTCCCCAAGGTCACCCCCTTGAAGCAAGATGCCGTCATGGCCGCTGTGCTCACCACGTTCTTCTCCGTGGGCATGCTCATCCTGCAGTACGTCTCGCGCACGCCGTTGCCGGGCAAGGCCGGCATTCAGGACTTCTTGCTCGGCAACGCCTCGACGCTCACCCGCGCCGACGTCGTCGCCTCCCTCGTCATCGGCGTGGGCATCCTCGTCCTGCTTGCCGCGGTGCACAACCATCACTCCGTCATGATTTTCGATCCCGCCTTCGCCCGCGTCACCGGCACGCATACAAGAATCATCAACGCACTCGCCTTCGTCGCCATCACGGTCATCACCGTCCTCGGCGTCAAGGTCGTGGGCGTCGTCCTCATGGTCGCCGTCGTCGTGAGCCCCGCCGCCGCGGCCCGTCAGTGGATCCACCGCCTCCCCGTCTTCATCGGTCTCGCCTCCCTTCTCGGCGCCGCCTGCGCCGCCCTAGGAACCGCACTGTCGATCCGCTTCGCCATTCCCACCGGCCCCACCATCGTCCTCGTGCAGGCGGCCGTCGTCGCCGTGTCGCTCGCCTTCTCCCCGCGCCGCCGGGCGGTGATCGCATGAGTCTCGCACTTGCCGCCTGCCTCCTCGCCGTCGCCACGGCGCTCGCCTGCGCGCTGCCCGGCGTCTTCGTCGTACTCAAGCGCGAATCCATGGTCATCGACGGCATCGGCCACGCGGTCCTGCCTGGCATCGCCTTGGGCTACCTGTTTACTGCGGACATTGACTCGCCAGTCCTGATCGTAACGGCGGCATCGGCAGGCTTAGTCGTCGCCCTCGGCACGGAATGGCTGGGACGCTCCGGCCTCCTTGCGGGCGATGCCCCGCTGGGCCTTATCTTCCCGGCGCTCTTTGCCGCCGGCGTCATCCTCATCTCCACGCGCATGAGCCACGTCCACCTCGACGTGCATGCGGTCCTGGTCGGCGATCTCAACCTCGTCGCGCTCACGCATCCGGGCTACGCGCTCGTCATGGCCATCATCGCGATTCTCAACGTCACTTTTTGTGCCGTTGCCCTCCCGCGGCTCACAACCAGCACCTTCGATCCCGCCTTCGCACACAGCGCCGGTCTGCGCACTCGCGGGCTCCACGTCGCGTTCATGGCACTCGTCTCGCTCACAGCGACGGCCGCGTTTCAGGCCGCCGGCGCCATGCTCGTCATTGCGCTCATGGTCATTCCCGCGTGTGCCGCACGCCTGCTCACCACGCGCGTGATGTCCATGCTCGCCGCCGCGTGCGGGATTGGCATCCTGGGCGCCCTTGGCGGATTTTGGCTGTCCTATCACCTCAACGCGGCGACGTCCGCAGGCATGGCCGTCACCGACGCGGGGCTGGGTGTCCTCGCTTTCCTGCTCTCACGGCTGCGAACGACTAGATTTGTCAGTCATGAGCGAGAAGAGAACTTACAGCACGGACAACCCGTTTAAGCCGGAATTGTGGACTAAGGTCCCCGGCTTCGAGGATCTTACGGACATCACGTATCACCGCTTGATCGGTGACAGCCGCGCCGACGGCATCGTCCGTATCGCCTTCGACCGCCCGGAAGTGCGCAATGCCTTCCGCCCGCACACCGTGGACGAGCTCTACCGCGTCCTCGACCACGCGCGCCGCACCCCCGACGTGGGCACGGTTCTGCTCACCGGCAACGGCCCCTCCGTAAAAGACGGCGGCTGGGCCTTCTGCTCCGGCGGCGACCAGCGCATTCGCGGCCGCTCGGGCTACCGCTACGCGGATGGTGAGACCGCGGACACCGTCGATACCGCCCGCGAGAAGGTCGAGGGCGGCCGCCTCCACATCCTGGAGGTCCAGCGGCTTATCCGCACCATGCCCAAGGTTGTCATCGCCGTGGTCAACGGCTGGGCCGCGGGCGGCGGGCACTCCCTCCACGTCGTCTGTGACATGACGGTCGCCTCGCGCCAGGAGGCCCGCTTCAAGCAGACCGACGCGGACGTGGGATCCTTCGACGCCGGCTACGGCTCCGCCTACCTCGCAAAGATGGTGGGTCAGAAATACGCCCGCGAGATCTTCTTCTTAGGCCGCACCTACGACGCCCAGCGCATGTACGAGATGGGCGCCGTCAACGAGGTCGTCGACCACGCCGACCTTGAAGACGCCGCCATCCAGATGGGCCGCGAGATCAATATGAAGTCCCCCACCGCCCAGCGCATGCTCAAGTTCGCCTTCAACCTCACCGACGATGGACTTATGGGCCAGCAGGTCTTCGCCGGCGAGGCCACCCGCCTGGCCTACATGACGGACGAGGCCGTCGAGGGCAAGAACGCCTTCCTCGAGAAGCGCGACCCGAACTGGGACGAGTTCCCGTATTACTACTAGTCAGGTTCCACAGACTGCCATGGTTTATCTCGCCATCGCCTTCGCCGTCGTTGCCCTCTGCGGCATCATCGGCGCCCGCGTCTGGATGATCAAAGGATTGCGCGACGCCCGCGACACGGACGAGCGCCCTTTTGATCACGACGATGAGCTGGGAAATCCCTACCAATAGGGACACGAGTCACTTTATCTTTAAAGTAAAAATCCCGCACAAGGATTGGCCATCGCCCTTACTTCAAGGTTAAAGTCACTCCCCATGAAGTATTCCGGCATTTCCGTATCGACCATGAACCTCGCGAGCTCGTTTGTCATGCTCGCCGCTCGTCTCATCGTGGGCATCGTCCTCGCTGCCCACGGCTGGCAGAAGTTCACCGAGTGGACCATCGCGGGCACCACCACCGCCTTCGAGGGCATGGGCGTTCCGGCCCCGGGCATCGCCGCTCCGGTCGCGGCCATCATCGAGCTCGTCGGCGGCATCCTGCTCATCATCGGCCTACTCACCCGCTGGGTTGCTGGCCTCGTCGCCGTCGACATGATCGGCGCCTGGGCCATCGCCCACGCCGGCAACGGCATCTTCGTCGACGGCGGCGGCTGGGAGCTCGTCGGCATGATTCTTGCCGCAGCCCTCATGCTCATCGCCGCGGGCCCTGGCATGCACTCCGCTGACCAGTTCATCGCAAAGGCGCGCGCCCGCGCCTAAACACTTACTGCTCGCGGTAGCCTACATACCGTGACTCATCTTCTCGCCCCGCTTACCGTTAGTCTCCACGACCCGTCCGCCATCCTGGACGATCTGGAGGCAGCGATAGCGGGGCGACATTCCTATGTGCCCGTCCCCGCCGAGGATAAGACGAAGGCAGAGCTACTGCGCAACCACATGCGAGTCGGCGAATCCATCGCCGAGGACATCGCCCTCGTCGTCCCCACCTCCGGCTCCACGGGCACACCAAAGGGCGCACAACTGACCGCCGCCAATCTCGTCGCGAGCGCCGATGCCACCCACGAGCGCCTCGGCGGCCCAGGCCAGTGGCTACTCGCCATGCCCGCCCACCACATCGCGGGAATCCAGGTCCTCGTCCGCTCGCTCGTCGCCGGCGTCGAGCCGCTCTGTCTCGATCTCAGCCACGGCTTCGACGTCCCCGCCTTCGCACAGGCCGCGGCAGAGCTCGCCGCCACGGGCGACCGCATGTACACGGGACTGACCCCCATGCAGCTCGCCAAGGCCATGGACTCGCTCCAAGGCATCGATGCCCTCCGCGAATTCGACGCCATTCTCGTCGGCGGCGCCGCCACGCACCCCCAGCTCCTCGAATCCGCCCGCAAACTGCGCATTCATCCCGTTACCACCTACGGTTCCTCGGAGACCGCCGGTGGCTGCGTCTACGATGGCGTCTCACTTCGTGATACGGAAATCCAGATCGACGATGACGGTCGCATTCTCTTGGGCGGGCCCACCATCGCGCACGGTTACCGCAATGTGCCTTCCGATGCCTTCCACGACGGGTGGTTCGCTACCTCCGACGCTGGCTACCTCAACGGCGACACCCTCACCGTCACCGGACGCCTCGACAACATTATCAACTCCGGAGGGCTCAAGCTCCACCCCGAAGCCCTCGAACAGCTCCTTCTCCACATCCCCGGCGTCGATGCCGCCTGCGTCGTGGGCATCCCCGATAAGCGCCTGGGCCAGATGATCGTCGCTGCCTACACCGGCTGGGCCTCCCGTACAGATATCCTCACGGCCCTCGACGACCTGCCCCGCTGGCAGGTGCCGAAGGACGTAAAACGCCTGCCCGAGATGCCGCTCACTGGCCCCGGCAAGGTCGACCGCCGCGCCGTCACCTCCCTTTTTCAGAAAGCATAGACACGAACCACAGCTTTTACTAAGGTTACGGGAGTGAAATTTGTTAACTTCTGGGGCCGCGCGAAGACAGCCATGCTCTTCACCGGCCTCCTCTCCCTCGCCGCCCCAATCGCCACCCCCATCGCCACTGCCGCGCCCCTCGATGATCTGCAGCACATGAGCAGCCAAACGGCAAACCAACTCAACCGAGCCGCCGCCGACCTCACCGCGCAGGTCAACGAGCAGCTCGGCGCCATCCCCGGAAGTTCCCAGGCGCAGCTTCCTGCCGCGCCGGCCCCGCGCGTGGGTAACGCGAAGCCCACCCCGTTCTTCGTCAACGGCACCGGCGGCCAGGTCTTCACCCAGTCCACCGGCCGCACGCGGCGCTACCTCATCGAGATGCCCACGCACTATAACCCGGCGCGCCCCACCCCGGTCATCTTCGGCTTCGACGGCTGGCGCGATAGCCCGGAGAATTTCCGCCGCTACTCACGCCTCAACGAGACGGGTGCAGCTCGCGAGGCCATCCGCATCTACCCCGAGTCCATCAACCACGGCTGGGAGGGCGCGCCCTACGCGGTCGTGCGACCCGGCGAGGACCTCGCGTTCATCACGCAGATCATCGATGAGCTCGACCGCACCTACAACGTGGACCGCCGGCGCATCTACGCCACGGGTCACTCCAACGGCGGCGGCATGACCGCGGTCGTCGCGTGCCACCTGCCCCACGTCTTCGCGGGCGTGGCCGCCGTGGGCGGCGCTTACTACGACCCCGTCAACATGAATTGCCGGAACGAGGCCATCCCGTTCCTCATCATGCATGGCACCGGCGACACGATGATGTTCTATCACGGCGGCTAACGCCACAACGGCGCGCACTTCCTCGACGTGGACCACCTCATGAGCAGCTACATCAAGCGCAATGCCTGCGCGTTCCCGCCACGCATCGAGAACATCCCCGGCGGCCAGCGCCATGTCTACGCGTGTGCGAAGGAAGAACTGCAGCTCATCACGAACCCACAGAATCATACGTGGAATCGGACGCCGGACGCGTCGCAGGAGGCGTGGAACTTCTTGTCGCGCCAACGCCTCTAACAGCCCGCCACACGGCGTCCACGATAAGGAAGACCACGAGCGAGATGCCAAAGAGCGGCGCGATAACGGCGTAGACGACCAGGCACAGCACGAGCGTCACCAGCGCTGACCTCGAGAGCTTGCCGATGCCCTGGGGGCCCGCGAAGCGCCGCCCCCTCCGGAACCACATGACAAGGCCCAGAATGCTCACAACGAGCAGCGCGAGCGCGATAAGCGCCAGCACAATCTGATTGACCAGTCCAAAGAGGAAGCCCATGTGGAGATTGATAAGCCACTCGGTAAGCTTCGCCGCGAGCGGCCAATCAGAGAAATTGACACGCTCCACGACGTGGCCGTCCGCCACGGCGACGGCGTCGTTATGGAGGACAAAGGGAGCGCGCGCCTCCGTAATATTCCACGCGGCACCGTTCGGCTGGAGGTTGAAGATTCCGCGCAGCCCAGCCTCGCGCGCCACGTCATAGGCGCCATCAAGCGACGCAAGATCCGGCCCCATGTCCATGTGCTCCATGGAACCCGCACCGTGACCAGCATGCTCGCTGGCCGAGGTCGACAGCTGTGGCGCCTTCCAGTGGAGCTGTGTGCGTAGCGCGCCAATGTTCCCGCCGGCCACGGAGGACCATGTCAGTCCCGTCACCGTGAGGAAGAGGAATCCAGCAGAGCACAGGGCACCCAACCACGCATGCGTGCGCAGCGTGCCGCGAGTGCGCTTCCGGCGGCCGAGCCAGAGCACGAGTCCGCCGATGGTGAGTGCGCCCATCCAGCTCGCGGCGATCTCCGAGTAGAGCCGGCCTGGCTCGCCGAGCCACAGCGAGCGGTGGCCATTGGATAGCCACGCGCGCAGCGGCAGCGCGCGGGAGCTGCCGTACTGGACCCGTTCGCCGCGAACCTCACCCGTCGCCGGGTCCACGAAGACCGCGTGCGTGTAGCTCTTCGAGGGCAGCGCGTCATCCGCAAAGAGCACGCGAGTGTTCTCCCCCGGGATGACCTGGACGGTGTTGAGCGCGAGATCCGGATACACCTCGCGCGCTGCCTCGACCTGGTCCTCGAGCGAGACAACTGCGTCACCCGAGGGCCGGGTGAGGTCGGCATAGACGACCTTCTCCATGCTCGGCGCGAGCGCATAGAGCACGCCCGTGAGCGCGGCAGCGATGAGGAAGGGCGCAACGATAACGCCCGCGACAGTGTGGAGCCTTCTGAGAACGCCGAAGCTCCTCGGCGACAAATGAATTATTGAAATCACGTGTCAGTTGTCGGCAGGGAACCCCCAATGGTTCCCAACAATTTGTTTCTATTCACCCCCGACGCATAGTTCAATGGAATGAACACTATGGTTCATAGCATAGATAACCTGCAGGTATAGGCAGCACACGAGGAACCGTGCAGCCGCGAAAAATCTACATTCCCGAGACCGTAATCTCGCGTGCCGCGTCAAGCGCGAGCGGCATCACGGTGTCTGCGACCCGTACCCGCACGAGTCCCGCGACGACTGCCTCAACGGTCACGCTCTCGCCCACACGCACCCCATGCTCCTGGAGATAGCGCAGCAACTCGGCGTCCTCGTCGCGGACCCGCTCGATAGCGACGGTGGCGCCCACGGGGGCATCGGCAAGCGTGGCCGTGCCCAGGTCCTCGATGCGACCCTCCGGATCTGGGATGGGATCGCCATGCGGGTCGCGCGCGGGCGAGCCGAGCAGCGCGTCGAGACGCTCAACGAAGAGATCCGAGCACGCATGCTCGAGCTGGTCCGCGTCCTCGTGGACCTCGTCCCACGTGTAGCCCAGCGTCGTGACGAGGAAGGTCTCCAGGAGCCGGTGGCGGCGCACCATCCCCATCGCGAGGCGGCGGCCTTCCTCCGTGAGCTGCACGCCCGAGTAGCGCTCGTGATAGACGAGCCGCTGCGCCGCCAGACGCTTCACCGCCTCCGAGGCCGTGGGCAGCTTCTGCCCCGTGCGCCGCGCCAGTTCGCCCAGCGGCACCGCGTCCCCGCCGGTATGCTCCGCAATATCCCACAGGACCTTGAGATAATCCTGGGTGCGCTCGGGCAAGTCCGCCAGCCGAAGGTGTTCATCCATGAACAACAGTCTAGCGATCCTGCGTTCAGAGTCCGCACCCGCGCGTGGCACAATATGTTCCATGACCACACCCGCTCAGAAGTATCCCGCGACCGCTCATGACTGGCTCGAAGGCGCCCGCCCGCACACATGGGCCAACGCCTTCGCCCCCGTCGTCGCGGGCACGGGCGCTGCCGCAGCGCTCGGTGGATTCCACATCGGCCGCGCGCTCCTCGCGCTCATCGTCGCGTGGGCTCTTATCGTGGGTGTCAACTACGCGAACGACTACTCGGACGGCATCCGCGGCACGGACGAAGACCGCACCGGCCCGCAGCGCCTTACCGGTGGCGGATTAGCGAAACCGCAGCACGTCAAGTACGCGTCCTTCGCCTGCTTCGGCGTCGCCGCACTCGCGGGCATCGCGTTGTCTATCTCCGCGGATGCCTGGTGGTTCATCCTCGTCGGCGCCCTGTGTATCGCGGGCGCGTGGTTCTACACCGGCGGCAAGAACCCCTACGGCTACAGGGGACTGGGCGAGGTCGCCGTCTTCGTCTTCTTCGGCCTCGTCGCCGTCCTCGGCACGCAGTTCACGCAGGCTCACGCCATCTCCTGGACCGGCGTGCTCCTCGCCATCGGCGTGGGCGGCATGAGCTCCGCGGTAAACCTGGCGAACAATATCCGCGACATCCCCTCGGACACCGAGGCCGGCAAGATCACCCTCGCGGTGCGCCTCGGCGACCAGAAATCTCGCCTGCTCTTTACCGCGCTGCTGCTCCTGCCCACCGTGTACACAATCATCATTGCGTTCGGTTCCTGGGCAGCGCTCGCGGGCCTGCTCTACTTCCCGTTCGCGCTGCAGGCGGTGCGCACCGTCAACCGTGGCGCCCGCGGCCCCCAGCTCATCCCGGTCCTCGGCCTCGCTGGCCGCGCGATGCTCATCTGGGCGCTGCTCACCGCAATCGCCGTGGCGTTCATCTAGCGCATGCAGGGCGTCCTCACAGGCTTTGCCATCATCCTGGCGGTCATCTTCCTTGGTTGGTTCCTCGCCGTGCGCGGAGTCATTGCCAGCGACCGAGAGCGTCTCATGTTCAACCGCGTGGCGTTCTACGCGGCGACCCCGGCGCTTCTTTTTGACTCCGTCGCGCGTTCCGATCCGGCGAACGTCTTCACACCGGTCACACTCATTATCATCGTGACGACCGTCATCGTCTCCGGGCTCTATCTTGCGCTCTTCTGGCGCAAGGGCCTCGCCAACGCCACCTCCGGCGCCGCCGCCGCGAGCTACTTCAACTCGGTCAACATTGGCCTGCCGGTCTCCGTGTACGTCCTCGGCGACTCGACGTACGCCATCCCCATGGTCTTTATCCAGATGGTGCTCTTCACGCCCATCATCCTGGGCGCGCTGGGCGGAAAGTCGCTCCTCGGCGCGGTGAAAACCGGCCTGCTGTCCCCCATGGTCGTGGCGAGCATCCTCGGATTCATCGTCGCGTACACAGGCATTCACGTCCCCGGACCCATTACGGAACCCATTCACCTGCTGGGCGGCGCCTCCATCCCCATGATCCTCATGAGCTTCGGCGCCTCGCTCAAGACCTCCGGTGTGCTTTCCGATGCCACCGTGCGCACCCAGGTGCTCGTCTCTTCCGGCCTCAAGCTCGCAGGCATGCCCGCCATCGCCTTCGCCGTAGCCACCCTCGTTGGCCTCGACACAGACGCGGTCTATGCGGCCACGATCCTCGCCGCGCTCCCGACGGCGCAGCAGGTCTACAACTATGCGGCGACCTTCCAAGCGGGCCAGACCGTCGCGCGCGACACCGTCTTCATCACGACCTTCGGCGCGCTGCCGGTCATGCTCATCATCGCCGCACTCTTCGGACGTTAGTTTTTCTGACGGTCGCGCCCGCGACAGTAAAAGGTGTGCCTAGGAAGGTGTATTTCATCCTCTAAGGACCGAAATGCACCATCTCACTTACACCTTCTTGGGCTCCACGCTTGGGTTCCACGCGGAAGCCAGGTTTAACGGCCCGCGAGCTCCTGTTCGACCCACGCCTTGTGCGCCTTGCGCTGCGCGGAGTACGCGGCGAGCGATTCGGTGGCCTCCACGCGCCACGTGGTGAACATGAGCATGGACAGCGGCAGCGCAAGGAAGAGCGCAAGCATCGCCGAGATGAGCAACATGACGGGGGCGTTCACGAGCAGCACGATGCCGTGAATGATGACCGTGAGCACGAGGAAGAGTCCCAGGCGGGCCAGGCCGTATTTCACCATGGCGCGACGCGACTTCTTACGCAGCTCCGGATCCGGTGCCGGCGGCTCGGGGTTCGTATTCTCCTCAATCATTCGTATGATTCTACGCGCCCCGCGCGAAACCCGAAAAGCTAGAATGGCCCCCATGGGTAGAATCCTCCTCCTCGTCCTCATCGTCGTTGCCGTCATCCTCGTCTGGAAGGCCTTTGGCCCCGGCACGTGGAACAACAACCGGAAAAACGTGCAAGGCCCGGCCACCCCGCAGATCAAGGGGCCGGACGATGATGAGAACTTTTTGTGGGAGCTCGACAAGAAGCGCTTCAAGGAGCGCCGCGCACGCGAACGGGAGCAGAAAAAGAACGAAGACGAAAAATAGCGCTGAAGATTAGCGCTGCGTAAAGGCCATCTCGAGGCCCAGCGCGTCTGCGACGGCCACGACTTTTTCCCAGCGCACGCCCGTGCCACCATGCTCAATGGTGTGGAGGGTGGAGCGGGAGATACCGGCGGCATCGGCAAGCTGTTGCTGCAAAATGCCCAGCTCACGGCGGCGCGCGGCGAGCTGCGCGCCAAGGTCAAGCAACGCCGGATTATCGCCAGCAGGCTTGCCTTGTTTATTGCGCGTACGGTTTAACGGGCTTTCCTCAGACACGGGGAACCTCACTCAAGCAGAAGCTAGTTCAGGCCCGCGTAGGAATGCAGGCCGGAGACGACCATGTTGATAAAGAACAGGTTAAAGACCATCGTAGCCATAGCCACGATATTTATCCACGGAGCAGCCTTCCGCATTGATGGAGTAGCGCGTGCGTGGAGGTACGCGGCGTACAGAACCCACGTCGCAAAGGAGACGGTTTCCTTCGGGTCCCAACCCCAGTAGCGACCCCAGGCGGCCTCGGCCCAGATGGCGCCGAGCACAATGCCCAGGCCCAGCGTGGGCAGCGTAATGACCGCGGTACGGTAGGCCAGGGTGTCCAGCTTCGTCGCGGTGGGCAGCGGCTTGACGATGCCCCCAATCACGCCATGCTCCTTCCCCTTCGGCTGCCAGCTGCGCAGGATGCTCAGCAGCGAGGACAGGCCAGAGAAGATGCCGATGGCGGCGCCGAGGGAGACAACGGAGACGTGAACCGGCAGCCAGTAGGAGCGCAGCGCCGGGACGACGGGGGCGGATTCGGCGTAAAGCTTCGTGCCGCCGAAGAACATGAGTGCCAGGACTGGGACGAGGATCCACGGCCACAGGGTGCGCCACTCCTTGCGCTGCAGCGCGATGGAGGAGACGATCATGACGCCCGCGGTGACCATGAGCACGTACTCGTAGAGGTTGCCGAACGGGAAGCGGTGCGCGGACAGGCCGCGCAGCACGATGGCGACGACATGGACAGCAATGCCGATCCACAGCAGCGACTGCAGCATGCCGCCAATCTTGTTCGCGGTGGCTTCTGCCTTCTCCGCATTTTCTTGCAGGTTGCTGGGGCGTTCCTCGAGGAGAACGTCGCCAGACCGCGTGGCGCCGACCGCAGCTTCCTTCTTCAGGGCGCGTCGCGCGTCGATGACGGCCTGGATGCGCACGTAGTAAAAGAGGGACAGGAACAGAGAAATCACGTAGAGGACAAGGGCGGTCCTAAACGATAAGTCCGAGAAGTTGGACAGGTTCTGATCGACGAGCATGGTAAAACAGGCTACCCCGCGGTCGCGACCGAGTCCAACTTTTGGCGGAGTTTTCCATCCTGCTAATGACCTGGATACGGGGGGTAAGACGCTAGTCGTCGACCCAGATATCGTCCTCTTCGACCTCATCCGCGTCCGGCAGCTCCATGAGCGTGCGGTAGAGCTTGTCGAATTCTTCGGACCAGCCGGCGCGGTCCGTGCGCGCGAGACCGCCCATCTCCACCTGGGTGGTGCCATCCTCATTCGGGCGCAGGCGCACCCACACGCGGCGGCGCTTGATGACAAGCGAGCCGACAAGCGAAAGCAGCATGGTAAGCGCCGCAATGAGCAGCGGAGTTTGGGCCGGGTTGTGCGAAATCTGGTAATTCGCGAACTCGGAGGCGCCGTCGAAGGTGAGCTTTGTGCCGTCGTCGAGCGTGACCGACTCGCCCTGTGTGAGGTTGACGCGGTCGACTTTCTGAAGCTGACCCGAGTGCATGAGCGAGGAGTCGAGCGAGAAGATAGACTGCGCGACACCTGTGTCGAGGCCCGCGTCGCCGCGGTAGATGTCAATGGCGAGCGCCGGGTCCGTCAGTGCCGGGTATGCCGAGGCGAGCATCGTGCCGTTCTCACCCGTCCACTCGGCGGTCGGTGCAAAGAGGCCCTGCAGCGCAATCTGGTTCTGGCGGCGCTCGTAGAGGTCCGGGTACATGCCTGCTGGCGGGTCGAAGCGCATGGCGCCCGAAGAGAGGAAGCGAGTCGTCTCCGTGGGCTGGAACTGCATGGTCTGCGTGCGCTTCTCGCCGTTGGGCCACTCGATGGTCACGGTCGGCGCGTAGCCATGGCCCTGGAGGTAGACGCGATCCGTGGACAGACGCAACGGGTGGTTGACCTGCAGCTGGTAGTCCGTCCACTCGGATTCGTCCTTGTAAATGTCCTGGCCCTCGGCATACGAGATATTTGAGGTGAACATCTCGGCCTGGCCATTGGACAGGTACTTCGCGGTGAAGTCGTGCGCGATGAAGCAGAAGGGGTTGAGACCTGTGCCGTCGAAGAGCGCGCCCGCACGGAAGGAGTCGAAGTTCGACGTTGAGGTGTTGCAGAACTCCGTGGACTGGTCGACCTTCGTCGCGTTCTCGTAGGAGCCGGACTGCGTCACGACGATGACCATGCCTTCGTAGGAGAAGAACTTGCCCAGCGCCACCGCGGCAAGGATCGCCACAAGCCCGATATGGAAGATAAGGTTAAACAGCTCGCGGGCATAACCGCGCTCGGCGGAAATGGAGTAGGCACCCGCGCGATCCTCGTCCGGCTGGACCTCCGTGAAACGCCACGTGCCCAGCATCTTCTTTGCGGAGGCCTGCAGCTCGTCGAAGGAGCGTTCCGAGGTCGCGGCCGCATGAAGCGGCATCTTCTCCAGGTAGCGCGGGGCACGCGTGGGCTTGGAACGCCACGCCTTGTAGTGCTCCCACGAGCGCGGAATGATGCAGCCGATAAGCGAAATGGCCAGCAACAGGTAGATGGCTTGGAACCACACGGATTCGAAGACATCGAAAAGCTGGAGCTTGTCGTAGATCTCCGCGACCTTGCCGTTGGAGGCGATGTACTCGTTGACGTTCGTCTCGTTGAGCGAGCGCTGTGGCAGCAAGGAGCCCGGAATGGCGGCGGCGGCCAGCAAGAAAAGCAGGGCCAGTGCCGTGCGCATACTGGTGAGCCAGTGCCACGCCTTGCGCAAATATTTCACGAAGTCTCCTTACATAGACGCGACTGCTAGATAAGCGTCGCGCCGTAGTTGAAAGTCCACTGCTGGATGAGGTTAATAAACTCTGCCCACAGCCCCGTCACAAGGGAGAGGCCGACGAGGATCATGAGCACGCCGCCGAAGATCTGCACGCCGCGGGCGTGGCGGCGCAACCAGTCAACGGAGCGCACCGCCTTCGCCGAGCCCAACGCCACGAGCACAAACGGCAGGCCCAGGCCGAGGCAGTAGGCAACAATGAGGAACGTGCCACGCACCGCCGTCATGCCCGCGGTGCCGGCGCTCACCGAAATGATGGCGGCGAGCGTCGGGCCCAAGCACGGGGTCCAGCCCAGCGCGAAGACGCCGCCGAGTAACGGCGCGCCGAGCCACGTAGTCCAGCGCTTCGGCGCCATGCGGGTGTCCTTCTGGAGAACGGGCACGATGCCCATGAAGACGATGCCCATGAGAATCGTGATGACTCCGCCCACGCGCATCAAGGAGTCAGCATTGAGCCGGAGCGCCGAGATCGCGCCGAAGACGGAGACCGTCGCGAGCACGAAGATGACGGTAAAGCCGAGCACGAAGAGGAGCGCCGCGAGCGTCACGCGGCCACGACGACCCGACACGCGCACGCCCGCTGCGTCGTACTCCACCGAGCCGCCGACGACAGAGGCAAGGTATGAGATATAGCCCGGCACGAGCGGCACGACGCACGGCGACGCGAAGGACACGAGTCCGGCCGCGGCGGCGGCGAGCAGGCCCAGCAGCAGCGGGCCGCTCGCCGCGGCGTCAGCGAAAGCCTCGCCCATTTATTCCTTCTCCAGTTTGTCGATGATTCCCAGCAGCTCCTGGTCCGTCGTCTCCTTGAGGAGGACCGCAGCCGGGCGATGCTGCTTGTCGAGCACGATGGTCGTGGGCACGACGGACGTGGGCACACCGCCGAGCGCGGCGGCCGTCTTGAACGGCGGATCGTAGAGGGACGGGTAGGTAATCCCGTTGTCCTTCACAAAGTCGCGCGAGATGTCCGGGTTGTAGTCGCGGACGTTGATGCCCAGGACGGTGCCGGTGCCACGCTTGTCCAGCTCCTCCTGGACGCGCTGTAGGTCATCCGACTCCGAGCGGCAGGGCGCGCACCACTGGCCCCACGAGTTGAGCACGACGATCTCATCTTTGAAATCCGAGAGCGAAATCGTCTTCCCCTCTTCTTGGAGGGACTCGCCCGAGAAGTCCTGCAGCGGCTTGCGCTCTTCCACGGGATACTCGATGACGGTCTGGCCGCCGGGCGAGATGAACTCGAAGGTTCCACCCTGGGCGACGGCTTGGTCTGCGTTCTCCGAGGTGCAGGCGCTCAAAGAAAGGCCGGCGACGACGACAGCGATAGCGATCTTAAATTTCATGTGCCGGCGCGGAGTAGAAGATATCAGTGATTTCGGAGCCCTTAAACACGAGCGAGGTCACGGAGGCGAGATCGCACTCGCGGTTCCAGGGGGCATGGGCCAGGCGCTTGCCCAGCACTGTGCGCTGCACCATGACGATGGGCAGCTGGTGCGACACCAGAATGGCTTCGTGGCCCTCGGCGGCGACGCGGCCACGCTCGACGGCGGCCATCATGCGATCCGCGATGACGTCGAAGTGCTCGCCCCACGACGGCTCCAGCGGGTTGCGCATGAGCGGCCAGCGCTTGGGGTTCCACAGCTGCGAGTTCCAGCCCTTGGTGCGCAGACCCTCAAACTGGTTGCCGGACTCGATAAGGCCCTTGTCCGTCTCCACGTCGAGGCCCACGACCTTGGCGATCTCACCCGCGGTCTCCTGGGTGCGCTGCAGAGGCGAGGCCACCAAGTGCTCCACGTCGTGACCTAGGAAGGACTGCGCGGTGCGCGCAGCCTGGGAGAAGCCGCGCGAGGACAGGTGGTAGCCCGGGATGCGCCCGTAGAGCAGCTTCTCCGGGTTGTGGACCTCCCCGTGGCGTACCAAGTGCACGATGGTCGTCGACATAGTGTGTTCTCCTTTTAGGATGCCGGCTGCGCAGCGGCCGCGGCCTTCGCCGCCACACTGGCAGCCTTCTCGATTACCTCAAAATCATCGTCGGTGAGCGCGTCAGATACAAACCACGTCTCGAACGGCGACGGCGCAGCGTAGACGCCGTTGTCCAGCAGCGCGTGGAAGAACGGGGCAAAGCGGTACGTCTCCGCGGCCTTCATCTCCTCGAAGTTGTGGCCCTCGCCCTCCGCGAAGCGCAGGGAGAACATCGTGGACGCGCGCTGGATATGGTGCGCGACGCCCTCGGCGGACAAGGCAGCCGACAGGATGCCGGTGAGACGGTCCGCATGGGAAGCCAAGCGGTCGTAGAGGGGGGCATCGGCAAGCTCCAGCGACTTGAGGCCAGAGGCCATCGCCACGGGGTTACCGGAGAGGGTGCCCGCCTGGTAGACGGGGCCCAGCGGCGAAAGGTAATCCATGATCTCGGTGCGGCCGCCAAAGGCCGCGGCGGGCAGGCCGCCGGAGATGACCTTGCCGAAGGTGACGAGGTCGCCTGCAACGCCATCCACGCCGTACCAGCCCTTGTAGGAGGTACGGAAACCGGTCATGACCTCGTCGAGGATAAGCAGCGCGCCGTCCGCGTGCGCAATCTCCTTGAGCGCCGCGTTGAAGCCCTCGGCCGGAGCGACAGTGCCCATGTTGCCGGCGGCGGCCTCCGCGATGATGCAGGCAATCTCGCCCGGATGCTCAGCAAAAGCTTTTTTCACGGCCTCCAGATCGTTGTAGGGCACGACGATGGTATCCGCCGCCGTCGCACCCGTCACGCCCGGGGAATCCGGGAGCGCAAACGTCGCAACGCCGGAGCCCGCGGCGGCAAGCAGCGCGTCCACGTGGCCGTGGTAGCAACCATCAAACTTGAGGACCTTAGAACGGCCCGTAAAACCGCGGGCCAGACGCACGGCGGACATGGTGGCCTCCGTGCCGGAGTTGACCATGCGGACCTTCTCCGCAGCGGTGCGCTCGACGATAGCCTCGGCGAGCAGGGCCTCACCCTCCGTGGGCGCGCCGAAGGACAGGCCATCCACGGCCGCCTTCTGCACGGCCTCGACAATCTCCGGGTGTGCGTTGCCGTGAATCATGGGGCCGTAAGAGCTCACCAAATCGACGTACTCGTTACCGTCCACGTCCCACAGGCGCGAGCCCTTGCCCCGTGCGATAACGCGGGCTTGACCGCCCACCGAACCGTACGCGCGGACCGGCGAATTCACGCCGCCGGGGATGACTTGGGAGGAACGCTCGAACCACTGCTGGGACTGGGAGATATTAGGCATGGGAATCATTGTAACTATTTAAGCGCCATACGAAAGTCTGATATTGCCGCCGCGTCTCACCTCGCTTAATCTGGGGTCACACACTGTCACATACCCGGGGGGATATCGTGCTCACACGCACCGTCACTTTTTCTGCCGTTACCGCTCTCACCTTGTCCTTGTGCGCCTGCGCTGCACCTGCGCCGTCGCTCGCACCGCGCCACACCACCACGCCCGTCTTCGCCGAATGGACGCCCTCTCTTTCTCCCACTCCCCTGCGCCCGCGTCCTTCCGCACCCCCACCCACGCTTTCCGATGCCCCTTCTCCCACCCTCGCGCACACATCCACGTCTGCACCGGTCCGCACATCTGCGCCGGCCCTTTCGACGCCTCCGCCCGCCCCGGCTCCGGCTCCGGCTCCTGCGCCGAAGCCCGCACGCCCCAAGGCTCCCGCGCTCCCTCACATGCCCGAACTTCCTGCCCTGCCCACCGTCCCCACCTTGCCGCCGCCACCTCCCGCTCCGACCCTGCCGCCGCTTCCTGCGCCGCCCACCCTGCCGCAACCTACTCTGCCGCCACCACCCCAAATGCCGAACATCCCTGCGCTTCCTGCCCCCCGCATGCCAGACCACCTGAACTTCACATAACCGCTGTTCAACGCATATACATGCGTTCATGTTGACCCCCTATTTTAGAGTGGCATTCGTACGTTAGTTCCCCTCCTTCATATCTCTCCCGGAGCCGAATCATGACGACCGCCACCACTACTTGCACCCCGCCCACCCGTTTCTACGCTCCCACCAACCCCGACTGCCCCGAGACCCGCGAAGCCGCCCGCATGCGCCGCGAAGAATTCGCATTCTGGGAAAAGCATCTCCCGGAGCCCTCTCTCGACATCGATCTCGTCCTGCGCCGCCTTCAGGCCATCACGGGCAAGGATCTCACCGAAATCAATAACTACATCTCCGCCCTCTACCGCCTGCGCGAGCTGCCCAAGCTGGCTGCCCTCCAGGCAAAGTATTTCTTGCTCGACTTCAATCGTCTCATCGGCATTGACAAGGCGCTCGACCGCCTCGGCGTCGCACCGCAGTTCCTCTACGACCAGGTCGATCAGGCGCTCATCGACTACCTCACGCCCCGGCGCGCCAACCAACATCTGCCCACGCGCGCCAATATCGTGCGCCGGGTCCGCGAAATCATCACGGCGCTCGATGACACCATCGCCATGCGCAAGGGGCACAAGAAGCGCCGCTTCCGCTCCGATTCCGAATTCATCTCCCTCGAGGTCGAGGAAGAAACCCGCGCCATCATCGACCAGCAGGTCCGCGAGATGGCCAAGGAGCTCGGCGTCCCGCTTGCCGATGCCGCCGTGGCGCTGCTTACTGGCGCCGTCAAGCCCACCGCGCACGTCATCCTCCACACGTACCGCGCGACGGACGTGGAATTCGCGCCCACCTTCATCGAGGGCTATGGCACGACGTTAGAAAATCTAACGCCCACCGTGGTTCGCGACGAGTCCCAGGTCGAGGAGTCTTGTTCGTACAAGACACCGGACGTCATGGCGAAATTCATCGAGGGCCGCGACGGCACGTGTCGCTTCCCTGGATGCAAGCGCCCCGCACACACGTGTCAGAAGGATCATTGCGTCGATTTTTCTGACGGTGGCCCCACGCACCCGTCGAACCTGTTCTCCTTTTGCCAGCATCACCACAATATGAAGACGGACGGGCGTTTCTATTACATCCCGCACCCGGAAACGGGCGACCTTGTCTTCCTCTTCGAGGACGGCACCTGGGAAATCACGGAGCCCTCGGGCCCGCTCTCGCCCAAGCAGAAGCACTGGGTCCAGTCCGTCTCCCAGAACATCCAGGCCCGCCGCCGCAGTTCCCGCGCCGAGGCCCAGGCCCTCAAGATCGAGCTCGACGGCCAGATTGTTGAAATTTACGAGGCCCCGCAGCCCGACCCGGAGGAGCCCGCGCCGTTCTAGTTCCGCCTAGCCGGTGACCTTCAACCCGATAATTCCGCCCACGATCATCGCCACGAACAGCAGTTTCACCGCGGTCATCGTCTCAGCACCCGTGAGGAAGGAGTAGCCCAGCGTCGCCACCGCGCCGATGCCTACCCACACGGCATACGCAGTTCCCACCGGGAGCGACTTGAGCGCCCACGCGAGCCCTCCCATGGACACCGCGAGCCCCGCAAAGAAAATGACAGTGGGCCAGAGCTTTGTCATGCCTACCGAGCGGTCGAGCGCCGTCGCCCACACCGCCTCAAACAAACCGGAGATTACCAACACGAGCCAAGACATAGCTATCCTTCTGGCCGTCTTGTCGCGTGGCCGGGTACGGCTCCCTCGTCCGGGGCGCAAACCTCTGCGCGCCTGCGGATCATTCTGGCACACTCGATTCCATGAAGATCGCATTTTTAGGGACTGGCCGTATGGGCACTGAATTGGCCCGTCATCTTTTGAAGGACCACGAGGTCACCGTGTGGAACCGCACCGCCGAGCGCGCGCAGCCGCTCGTCGACGAGGGCGCGACACAGGCCGCGACTCCGCAGGACGCTGTCAAAGACGCCGAGGTCATCATCACCTCGCTCTTCGGCCCTGACGATGTGCGCGAGGCCGTCATTAAAACTGACGTTATCCCCGCCAGCATCCCGTGGATCGACACGACGACGGTCTCCCCTGCTGCCGCCCGCGAGTTCGCAGAGGCCGTGCCCACGTACGTCCACGCGCCCGTCGTGGGCTCGCTCGGTCCGGCCCGCGCCGGCGAGCTGGGCGTCTACGTGGGCGGCGCGAATCGCGAGATCAGGGATCTCGCCGTCGAGATCGCCCGCCCCTGGGCCCACCCAGACAAGCTCATCCCCGTCGACTCCGGCGCGGCCGCCGCGACCGGCAAGCTGCTCGCCAACATGGCGCTCTCTGTCATGGCCGAGGGCGTCAAGGAAGCCCTCGCGCTCGGCGACGCCGAGGGCTTCGGCGAGGCGGAGGTCCTTGACATGCTCTCCATCACGGGCCTCAACTTCATGGCCACCATGAAAGGCCCGTTCATCCGCGGCGAGCGTTCGACCGATCCGGGCGACTTCACGGTGGACGCACTGTGCAAGGATTCCAAGCTCATGGTCGCCACTGCCAACGAGCCGCTGCCCGCCGTCGAGGCCGCCATCGCGCGCTTCGAGCACCAGCAGAAACTCGGCCACGGCAACGAGGACTTCTCGTCCATCTTCGTCCACAAGGATTAAAAAGAACGAGTGCCCGACCGTCAGAAAAAGTGACGCCGGCAGTCACCTCACTACTAACCCTCGGCACAAGGCCACTGCCCCGACAAAGCTGTACCGTGTGCCGCGCGAGATGATCCCCCTCCAAATCTCAAGACGTCGGGCAGTGGTTCCGATCTCTGCAGCCTGCAACTTACCCATCTGACGGGCACTAGCCGTTGCCGATCGCTCGTCGTCCGGCAAACGATCGAGCAACCGCGCACCACTTCTTCGTCGCGGATGACGTGGCCGTCACCTGCGAGCCACGCGCATTCGCCAGCACGCTGGAATAAGAACGGTTCACCACGCGACAGATCGGCAATGCGACGTTGCGCAGCAGGATCGATATGGACGGCGTCAAAACTTCCACTCGGCAACGAGACCGGCCATCCCTCGAGAACCAGCGGTTGCAACGCTGACAGACACACCACTAGGAGCAACGATATCAACCGCAGCGGCAAGCGCATCTCCTGTTGTTAACACTTACAAAAATCGGACACTTGTTAATGTCAACAAACCCACTCTGTACCAGTTGAAGCAATACAGTCTGTACTATAAGGTGTGGCACAAAACAGATTGGGGAGTTTCGCATGTTTATTACCCTCGAACCCGACTCCGAGGTCCCGCTGTACCAGCAGATCCACGACCGCATCCTAGAAGCCATCGCAAGCGGCGAGCTTAAAGAGGGCGACAAACTCGATCCGGTGCGCCGCGTCGCCGCGGAGTTCGGCATTAACCCGGCCACAGTGAAAAAAGCCTACGACGCACTCCAAGCAGACGGCGTCATTGAGACCCGCGGTCGCTCAGGCAGCGTCATTAAAAAGCGCGTTCCTACTCCACAGCAGCGCGCACGTCTTGCGAGCGACGCACTTCGCTTGGCCACGAAGGCCCGCGCCCAAGGGTTGAGCGACGCCGATATTGAGGCCATCCTTGCCACCATCAAGAAGGGGTTCGTCCGGTGTTCGTAATCTCTATGGCCGCGCTCACCCTCGCGCTCACATTCATCCTTGCAGCAGCGCCGCGGTTCACCCCGACCGCCCCGCTCGGCGTTCGCGTCCCGCATGCCCAGCTTTCCGATGCCGCCGTCACCTCCGCGCTGCGCTCCTACCGCACCATCGTGTGGAGCGTTGGAATCGCAGCCACGGTGCTCACGGTAGTGCTGTGGGAGTACCCCGTTCTCGCCTCGCTGACCTCGATGCTCGTCGTGGCGGGATCGCTCGTTGCTTACGTCATCGAACGCCACACGATCCTCAAAGCTAAGGCCGAAGGCGGATGGTTCGAAGGCGTCGACACCGTCATCGCTGGCAGCGTCATCTCCGAGCCACGGTTGTCTTTTCCTTGGGCTGGCATCGCGGCGTCACTTTTTCTGACTGCGGCGGGTGCACTCATTGTGCTCGCGCGGTGGGACGAGATCCCGGATGTCGTCGCTACGCACTGGAACGGGGCCAACGAGCCCGACGCGTGGGCCGATAAGTCTGTAGGCTCCGTCTTCCTGCTGAGCTTCGTTGCTCTGGGAATGGTAGTGACGTATGCCCTGGTCGCGTTGCTCATTCGCTCCTCATTCGTGCACGTGCGCTCGGACCGCACGCCGGCTGGGCAGGCGCGCACGCACGCGATGCTCGCGGCGAGCATCGATGGCACGGGCCTCCTCTTCGTCCTACTCAACGCGGCGTTCGCGGTGGCGCAGGTTGTCACGGTGCTGCCACGGTACGCGGACTACACGTGGGTGGGGTTCACGTCGATTATGGCGGCGAGTGTGCTGGGCATCATCGGGATGCTCGTGGTCTTCATCAACGCGCAGAAAGACATGCCCGCCGCCGAAGCCGAATCCCCCGATAACGACCATCTCTACAAGGCAGGCATGTTCTACTACAACCCAGACGACCCAGCCGTGCTAGTGGAGAAGCGTTTCGGGGTGGGCATCGACTTCAACTACGCGCGCTGGCAGGCCAAGGCGTTCTTGGCCGCCATTGCGTTGCTCATTATTGGATCAATCGCGCTGCCGCTGCTCGTGAGTCAGCAATAACCGCGGGCACGCCCACGCCGCCGGCCCAGGCGCCGGTGACGTCAATGCCGGGAACCTCGGCGATGGCTGCGCGCGTGGCCTCTACCGTTGCAAGGTGGGTCTCGTCGTAGCGCGGCAGGCCACCGAACCAGCGCTGGGTGTAGATTTCGTTGACACCAGTCGCGCGGCCATCGAAGCCGGTAATCTTCTGCAGATCGTCGAGCGCGTAGTCGACGAGGTCGTCTTCCTCGGCGCGAACGAGGGCGTCATCACCGTAGCGGCCGAAGGACGCACGGACGATGAAGCCAGGGCGCTCGCCGATGTGCGGCCACTTGTTGGACGAGATGGTGAATGCTTTTGCATGCAGGTCGGGCTCGTCAGCGGCGATGAGGATACCGGTGGCGTCCGGAATCTTATTGCCCTCCGGGTCGACGTTGGAGGTGAAGTTGAAACCAACGACGGCGGAGCTGGCGAGCTTGATGGACTTGAGGGCATCGGCAGCCTTGGGAGCGACCTTCGGCAGCAGGCGCGCGGTGGTGGGAGCCGGGGTTGCGAAGAGGACGCGGTCGAACTCGCCCAGCTCAGCGGGGGCGCCGACGACCTTGAAGCCAGCGTCAGTTTTTGTGACACCCGAAATGAAGGTGTCGAGGTGGATCTCGGCGCCAGATTTCTCGGCGAGAGTCTCGTACAGCGTCGCGTAGCCGCCCGGGAACGCGGCGAAGACAGAGCCCTCGGCCGGCGAACGGTTGGACTCGATGTGCTTGATGGCAGCGGAGAGGGTGACGGGGCCCTCGGCGGAGAGGGTGTCGAGGGCATCGGCAAGCTGTGGCACCGTTGCGCGGACGCCAAGGTCATCAGCGGTGCAGGAGTACACGCCGCCAAGCAGCGCCGAAACCACGTGGTCGACAACGTCATCGCCATACTGCTGGCGAATGAGTGTGCCCACGGAGACGTCCTGGCCCGGGGTCCACTCGAAGGGCTGCTCGTTTTCGATGCGGGCGTTGGTCTCGTCAGAAACCAGGTCAATGGGCTGCGACGGGATACCCATCATGCCGCCCTTGGGCAGGAAGTGGAGCTCGCCGCCGGAATAGATGCGGGGGCGCAGCTCTCGATTCGGACGCGCAAAGTCAGTGAGGCCGAGTTCCTCGAAGAACGCGACGGCGTCCGTGCGGCGAGCGATGAAGGCCTCGGCGCCCATGTCCATAGGACCGTCGTTGAAGGGCACGGTGTGCAGCTTGCCGCCGATGCGCCCCGCCGCCTCGAACACGTAGACCTCGTGGTCGCGCAGCTCATAGGCTGCAGTAAGCCCGGCGACGCCGGCTCCAATGATGGCAATCTTCATTATTAGCCTTCTCCTCTAGCCTTCCTGGTGAATAATGGCGACGGCGCGAGTGATGGCGTCGGCGTCGGTGGTGGGCAGAACCCCGTGGCCGAGGTTCCAGATGTGGCCGACGCCGGCGGCGTCGACCTCGCTCTTGATCCTTTGTACCTGTGTGCGGACGGCATCGTCGCCGGCGAAGAGCACCGCCGGGTCGAGATTGCCTTGGAGGACCTTGGTGTTGACTCTCTGCGCAGCAGCGTCCATGGCGACGCGGTAGTCGACGCCCATGACCTCGGAGCCAGCCTCAGACATGGCCGTAAGCAGCTCACCGGTGCCGACGCCGAAGTGAATGCGGGGAATCCGGTCTGCGGCGGTAGCGAGAATGCGGGTCGAGTAGGGCAGGACAAACTCGCGGTAGTCCGCCTCGTTGAGGAAGCCCGCCCAGGAATCGAAGAGCTGCATGGCGTCGATGCCGGCAGCCATCTGCTGCTCGAGGAACGCGATGATGGTCGGCGTAAGGCGTTCCATGAGCGCATGCCACAACTGGGGCTGGGAGTGCATGAGCGCCTTGGTGCGCTCGTGGTTCTTGGACGGGCCGCCCTCGATGAGGTAGCTGGCGAGAGTAAACGGTGCGCCGACGAAGCCGATGAGGGCTTGGGTCTCGGTGAGTTCATCGTTGATGATCTGGATACCTTGGGCGACCTCGGTGATCTCGTGGTCAAGAATGGGCAGGTTCGCGATGTCGGCCTCGGTGCGCACCGGGGCGGCCATGACGGGGCCGCGGCCAGGGACGATCTCGACATCGACGCCCGCCGCCTTAAGCGGGACCACGATGTCCGAGAAGAGGATGGCAGCGTCCACGTCGTGGCGACGCACCGGCTGGAGGGTGATCTCAGCGAGTAGCTCCGGCATGAAGCAGGAGTCGAGCATGTCGATGCCCTCGCGCACCTTCTTGTACTCCGGCAAGGAACGCCCGGCTTGGCGCATGAACCACACCGGCGGGCGGGACGGCGTGCGGCCATAGGCGGCCTCGATGATCGGGGCATTGCGAGTGGTCATGCGGGGATCCTTTGTGTTGTGAAATGAGTTAATCGAGCGTCGGGCGGTTGTTTTCGCGAATGAACTCATTCGCGTCGGGACGGTACATGAGCACCGTCGCACCGAGGAGGAGGAACGGGATGGCGACGAGCAGCAGGCCGCCCGCGCCGATGGCGATGGCCGCGATATTGAAGAAGCAGGACAAGCCGACGACGGCTGCGAGAATGGTGCGCGCGTGCTTCATTGCGCGGGCGAGCTGCGGCGCGACGAGCGCGATAATGATAGCGGCGGCGAGATTCGTCCACGACACGAAATAGCGATTCTCGGCGAGGAACTGGGAGAAGGCGGTATTCGACGAGTCGCCCGGGCCGAAGAAGCCGGCGAGTCCGGTGAGCGCCAGGTAGACCGCGGCAACGACGAATACCCAATAGGCGTACTTCAGTGAGTTAGGCCAGACCTCAAGATCGACGGGTTTCTTCTGTCCGCGCGCAGCTCGGTTGTAGTCGTAGGGAAAGGCGTTCGTCATCGCGGGGCGTCGTCTTTCTGCTTCTCAGCGTTGCTTTTTTCAGCGTTGCTTTTCTCTTCGGCTTCGCGCCTCTTTTCTTCCTCGCGCTTCTTCTGCTCCTCCTCAAGTTCCTTCTGGAGCTTGCGGATTTGCTCGTACTCGCCGGTGTACTTGATGACCGGCTCGCGGGAACCGAAGTAGACGCCGAGACCACCGGCGACGCCAGCGACGATTTGGATCATGCCATCAATGGCAAAGAGCCAATCGGGGGCATCGGAGCCCGCGGGCGAGGTGACGAAGACGAAGACGACGCGCAAGGCGTAGTAGAGCCCGAAGATGAATAACAGGCGGCGCGCAGTGCCCGCCCACTTGTGCTTCGCACGGAAGAGGGTGAGCATCCAGGCGAGAACGCCCAAGATCACAAACGCGACGAGGGCGGAAAAGCCGATGGACAAGTACGCCGAGAGCCGCACGAGTCCGTCCGAATACGCGGTGGGGTCCTCGTCGCGCAGGAGCTTCGACATCTGAGCGACCATGACGTCACGGTTGAGAATGCCGAGGATGACCTGCAGGATCTGATGAACGACCTCCGCGCCGAGAGCGACGGCCCACACGCCCATGGCGTAGACCGCGGCCTCGGGCCACGGGGACTTCTCTTGTTTCTTGGCACGAGCCGTGTCTGGGGTCTGGTCTGGAGTCTCGCTCAAAGTGTTAAGCCTTCAGCTCGCGGGCGGCCTCGACGGCGTAGTACGTGAAGATTTGGTCAGCGCCCGCGCGCTTGATGGCGGTCAGCGACTCCATCATGACGGCGTGCTCGTCGATCCAGCCGTTCGCACCGGCTGCCTTGACCATCGCGTACTCGCCAGAGACCTGGTACGCGGCGACAGGCACGGAGGAGAACTCGGCGATGGCGGAGAGCACGTCGAGGTACGGCAGGGCGGGCTTGACCATCACGAAGTCGGCGCCCTCATCGATGTCGAGCTCGACTTCAAGCATGGACTCGCGGAAGTTGCGCGGATCCTGCTGGTAGGTGCGGCGGTCGCCCTGGAGGGAGGAGCCGACGGCCTCGCGGAACGGGCCGAAGAACGCGGAGGCGTACTTAGCGGAGTAGGCCATGATGGCGACGTCCTCGTGGCCACCCTCGTCAAGAGCTTCGCGGATCACGCCAATCTGGCCGTCCATCATGCCAGACGGCGAGACGATGTGGGCACCAGCGCGGGCCTGAGCACGCGCCATGTCGGCGTAAAGCTGCAGGGTGGCGTCGTTGTCCACGCGGCCGCGGTCGTCGAGGACGCCGCAGTGTCCATGGTCGGTAAATTCGTCAAGGCAGGTATCGGCCATGATGAGCAGGTCGTCGCCGAATTCCTCGCGCAGGGCCTGAATGCCGCGGTTCAAGATGCCATCCGGCTGCCAGGCAACGGAGCCCGTGGCGTCCTTGTCCTCGTCGAGCGGCACGCCGAAGAGATCGATGCACGGCACGCCCGCGTCGAGCGCTTCGTGGGCGGCGGCCTTGAGCGAGTCGATGGTGTGCTGGTAGACGCCCGGCATGGCGGAAATCTCGCGCTTTTCGGAAATTCCATCAGCAACGAACATCGGGAGGATGAGGTCGCTGGGGTGCAGGTGCGTCTCGGCAACGAGCTCCCGCATGGCGGGCGACTGACGTAGGCGGCGCGGACGACGGACAGGGAAGGTGCTCACAGCGTGAATGCTCCTTTTACTCAAGTAGTTAATGCCTAATCGACTTTAGTAGCCTTTTTGCGCGCGCGGCGCTTCTTCCGCGGCGCGGGAAGATTGCCGGCGGCGCGCAGGGCAGCGACGTGCTCCGCGAGGGCATCGATAAGCGCGGGCACTTCCGCAATCTCCGGGACGACGTCGACGCGCAGGCCCATCTCTTCCGCGGCGGCCTGCGTAGAGGGGCCGATGCAGGCGATGATCGTGCGGGCGTGCGGTTTGCCGGCGATGCCCACGAGGTTGCGCACGGTCGAGCCGGACGTGAACGCCACGGCGTCGAAAGCGCCGGACTTAATCATGTCGCGGATTTCCGCTGACGGCGGGGCGGCACGAACGGTGCGGTAAGCGACGACGTCGTCGACTTCCCAGCCGAGGGCCTCGAGGCCCTTGGGCAGTCCCTCGCCAGCAAGATCGGCGCGCGGCAGGAGGATGCGGCCCACGGCGTCGATGTCTTCCACGTAATTGGGGAAAACCTCGAGCAGGCCTTCGGCATTCTGCTTCGTGCGGTCCGGGAGCAGCTCGGGGACCATGCCCTTTTCACGGATGGCGTCGGCCGTCTTCTGGCCCACGGCGGCAAGGTGAACGCCGGCGAAATCGCGGGCGTCGAGGCCGAGCTCGAAGATCTTGTCCCAGACTGCTTTCACCGCATTAACGGAGGTAAAAATGATCCACTTGTAGCGGCCTTCGACAATGCCCTTGATGGCGCGATCCATCTGCGCCGGGTTGCGCGGCGGCTCGACGGAGATAGTGGGCACGGACTGCGGAATGGCGCCGTAGCCGGCGAGACGCGCGGACATCGCGGCGGCCTGCTCTTTGGTGCGCGGCACGAGCACGCGCCAGCCGTAGAGCGGGCGGTTTTCCCACCACGAGTATTTCGTGCGGTCATCGAAACTGCGGCCCAGGGTCACGACAAGCGGGCCGGGAAGTTCGGCGCAGAGCTTGCCCAGGGTGCCAAGCGTGGTCTCGTGAGTGCGCTGGAGACGCGTGGTGCCATGCACCGTAACGTAGGCCTCCGTGTCCGCGGGCATGCCGCGGGACTGCAGCTCGCGCGAGATATCCGCGAGCTGCTCCTGCGTGGTCTGCAGGACGAGAGGCTGGGTGGCGTTGGCCAGGGCGTCCCAGTCGGCACCGTCGCTGAGATCAGCTTCGGTGTAGGCCGAGCCGAGCGCGAGGCCAGCGAAGGAGGGCACAGTGGACGGCAGAGACATGCCCGGCACGACCTGGAATTCCATGCCTGCTGCGGCGACGCGGGAAATCTCGTCCTTAATGGACTCGCGGCCCAGCGGGTTGCCAGCCACGAGACGGATGACGTCCCCGCCTTGGTCGAGCGCGGACTGGAACTGCGCGAGGAGATCCTCTGCCGGGTCTTCGATGATGGCGGCAGTCGGGGCGGCGGGGCGCGGCGGCTTGCGACGCGCGCCGTTGGCCTTTGCCTCGGCGCAGATGCGGGCGTACTCCTCCTCGGCGGCATCAAGAAGCTCTTGCGGAACCGGGAGCGCGGACGCGATGGTCTCGCGAATACCGCCCGTGACCTCCGGATCGACGACGGCAAGCGCGTTATGCGCGAGCACCTCACGGGCACGAATGGTCAACAGGTCTGGGTTGCCTGGACCAGCGCCGACGAAGATGACTTTGCCCAGTGGCTCCGGGGAGTCAGAAATAGACGCTGACACGGGGTTGCTCAATGTGAAGGTTCTTTTCTATGTACGGGCTTCAAGTTCAGGGCGACACGCTCTTACACGGGGGTCATGCCGTGATCAGATCGCGGCATATGGTATCCACACTTTAATTTAAAACCTGCAGTAAGCGAAATTAGCTCAGGAGCTCTGCCGCGCCGCGCGCGAAGAGATCCTCGGCCACGCGGTGGCCCAAGGCGCTGGCGTCTGTGCCCGTCGCCTCGGAAATGAGCTGGCGAGATCCGTCGAGCGCGAAGACGCCGCCGCGGACCGTGAGCTGGTCGCCGTCCCAGTGGGAGGTCGCCGCGACGGGCGCGGTGCAGCCAGCCTCCAAGCGGGCAAGCACCTGGCGCTCGGCGACGGCGGCGGCGTAGGCACGCTCGTCCGCGATGGCGTCGAGGGCGTCCGCCCCCGCAGTCCCCACCTTGGCCTCAATCGCCAAGGCACCCTGCGCCGGGGCGGGCATGAACGTGTCAGGATCGAGGACCTGGGTTGCCGCGTCCGCACGACCGGCGCGGACGAGACCGGCATAGGCAAGGATGACGGCGTCGAGTTCACCGGAGGTCACCTTGCCCATACGCGTATCGATGTTGCCGCGGAGGGGGCGGATGTCCAGGTCGGGACGCAGGGCCTTGAGCTGCGAAATGCGGCGCGGGGCTGAGGTGCCCACGGTGGCCCCCTCGGGAAGCTCGGCGAGGGTAAGGCCATCGCGCGCGATGAGGGCTTCGCGGTTATCTTCACGCTGCGGCACGACGAGGCGGAAGCGCTCATCGGCCGCGGTGGGAAGATCCTTGAACGAGTGGACTGCGATATTACACTCGCCACGGTCGAGGGCCTCGCGCAGCGCCTGAGTAAATACGCCCACGCCAATACGCTCGACGGGCGCCATGTTGGTATCACCCGCCGTCGTCACGATGTGGAGCTGCGCCGGGTAGCCCGCCGCCGCGAGCCAATCGCGCACGTGGCCGGACTGCGTGGTGGCGAGCAGGGAGCCGCGGGTACCGATTTTGAACATGGTGTTTATCTCCTAAATTTCGGTGGGCAGCTCGGCAGCGTTGACAGCAACGCCCTCGGAGCCGGTGTCTTCGAGGTTGAGGCCAAAGAGCTGTTGCAAGGCAGTCTCGTGGCTCACGGTGCCGGACGTCGCGGCGAGCTGTTTGGCACGCACCGTCGGCTCATGGAGCAGCTTGTCCACCACGCGCTTGAGGGCGCGGTTGACGTCCTTGAGCTGTGCTTCTGTGAGTTCTGGGTGCTTCTGCTCGAGGCGCGCAGCCTCACAGTGCACGAGGTCCGCGGCATGCTTACGTAGAGCGGAGACCGCAGGTGCCACGTCGCGCACGCGCTGTGCCGAACTGTAGGAATCCAGCTCTTCACGCACGATATCGCGCGCCTGGGAGTGCGGCCCCTCGTGGACCTCGCCGCTGGTGAGGTCGTTGGACAGGCGGTCGATATTGACGAGCTCAATGCCGTCCTTCTCAGCGCAGGCATCATCAATGTCGCGCGGAAGCGAGAGATCGATGAGCATGAGTTCGCGGTCCGGCATGTCGGACGCAGCGATGGTAAAGCCCTGCGCGCCCGTGGCGGAGACGGCGACGTCGACGCGATCAAGGACAGTGGCGCGATCCGCGAAGTCGACGACCTCGGCCTTCACGCCAGCCTGAGCGGCGTGGTCGGCGACGCGCTCGGCGCGCTCACGCGTGCGGTTCGCGATGATGAGGTTCGCGCCCAGTCGACCCGCGTGCGTCGCGGCGAGCGAAGCCATGGCGCCGGCACCGAGGATGAGCACGGTCTTGCCTGCGAGATCCGAGGTACCCATGACCTCCAACGCACGCTCAAAGGAGAAGGAGACCATGGACGCGCCGGCGTCATCGATGGCGGTTTCCGAGTGCACGCGCTTGCCGGCGTGGAGCGCGGACTGCGCGAGCGCGTGAATGCGCGGGCCCACCGTGCCCTGCTCCGCGGCGTTCTGGTACGCCGTGCGCACCTGGCCAATGATCTGCTGCTCTCCCACGACCATCGAGTCCAGGCCCGAGGTGACGTTCATGAGGTGCTCCGCTGCCGCGTCCGCGTAGCGAACATACAGGTAGTTGCGCAGCTCATCAGCCGTCACGCCGGACTGCTTCTCCAGCACGTCGACGACATCCTTGACGCCCGTGTGGAAGGAATTGGTGACGGTGTAGACCTCCATGCGGTTGCATGTGGAAATGATCATCGCTTCACTGAGGGAGCCCTGTCCCACCAGCTTGCCGCATGCGTCGTTCTGGATCTCATCGGCCATACTCAGCCGCTCCAGCAATGCGACCGGCGCCGACTGGTAGGACATGCCTACGACCAGCACGCTCATGAACGCTCCTTATCAACCCTTTGGATGAGAAAAATCAACCAAAAGACTACTAGCTGTGCCCACCCTAGGGGTAGTAAGGGTGAGCTTAGTCTACCGCGAGTTCGGCAGCCAGCTCATCGTTGTCGACTTCCCAGCAGGCGAATTCTTCGCCATCTATCACCACAACAGGAACGCGGTCGCCATATTCCATGGCCAGCTCTTTGTCCTCGTCAACGTCGCGCGCGGTCAGGCTCGCGCCAGCGGCTGCGACCACGGGTTCTATCTGCGCATAGACGCGCTTGCACGATCCACATGTGGCGCGCACCATGAGTTCGACCTGTCGCATTATTCCTCACCCTTCGCGCTGAGCTGTTTCGTCCTAAGATGAACACGATACCGCCGCAGTCCAAGGAGCCCCGTGTCCGCCACCCCTACCCCACCATCCATGCCGCCCTCACCCCGCGATTTCCTCGCGAATTGGACGGCCAGCCGCGGCAATCTTCGCAATTTCCTCGAGAACACGGCGCTCGCCCCGCTTGACGATGCCGCCCAGCGTACGGCCGGCGAAGCCGCCGCGGCCGCCGCAGCGGATCTCTTCGACATCACGCTTGATAACTACACGGCCGGAGTGGACTCGGTCGAGGGTTCGTTCACTTCGGCCGGACGCGCCCGCATTACCCCGCCCGACCCCGATATCCCGCAGGATGCCGGGGCGGCCGCGTTCTTCGACGTGGATAACACGCTCATCCAGGGCTCCTCGCTCATCGTCTTCGCCATGGGACTGTTCCGCCGCCGCTACTTCCGCATCCGCGAAATCGCCCCCATCGCGTGGAAGCAGGCGAAGTTCCGCTTCTTGGGCCGCGAGAACGCCAACGACGTCGCCGCCGGGCGCATCCAGGCCCTCGAGTTCATCAAGGGCCGCTCCGTGGAGGAAATGGTGCAGCTCTGCGAGGAAATCGTGGACGAATCGCTCGCGCGCAAGGCCTACCCCGGCACACGCCAGCTCGCAGAAATGCACTTGGACGCCGGCCAGCAGGTCTGGCTCGTCACCGCGACCCCGGTCCAACTCGCACAAATTCTGGCACACCGCTTCGGGTTTACTGGCGCGCTCGGCACCGTCGCAGAGGTCAAGGATGGCAAGTTCACCGGCCGCCTCGTGGGTGACATCCTGCACGGCCCCGGTAAGAAGCACGCCGTTGCGGCGCTCGCGACGATGGAGGGGCTCGACCTGGATCGCTGCACCGCCTACTCAGATTCCGCGAATGACGTGCCCATGCTGTCCATGATGGGCACCGCCGTGGCGATTAACCCGGACGCCAAGCTGCGCGATATCGCGGAGGCTCGCGGATGGCTCATCCGCGACTACCGCAGCGTCCGCAAGGCCGTGCGTACCTACGGCGTGCCTGCACTGGCCACCGCGCTGTTTTCCTACGGCGGCTGGAAGGCTTTCAAACGCTAGACGCTAAGGAAACCTTTCAAGAGGAGGCATCGGCAAGCGCATGCGAAAGGTCCCGGCCACACCGAGGTGTGACCGGGACCTTTCGTCGACCAAGATTTACTTGCCGAGCTTACGGCGCTGGACGCGGGTGCGGCGCAGCATCTTGCGGTGCTTCTTCTTGGACATGCGCTTGCGACGCTTCTTGATAACAGAACCCATAACGGTTTCCTCACTTTCACGATCAGTACGTACTAGACCTGCCGGCGCCGCCTGGATTACTGGGCCGCGAAGGTGCACTCTTTGCGTCCACCGCCCGCCACCAGAACCGAAGTCCTTGAGACACAGGCGAAAGTCACAGGCATGCAGATGCCGACACGAATGGTCACCATCTTACCTACCGGCCCCAGTCCAACAAAAATGACCACCGACAACGCAGACGCGACCGTCACTTTTTTTGACGGCGAGATTCAGCACCAGCACGCATGAAAAAGGCGCCCACTGTGAGAGACAGTGGGCGCCTTCTGGCGGCTAAAAGTAACTCTAGGCTCCGTAGACGGAAGCCTCGAGGTACTCGTTGACGGCAGACTCGTGGACGCGGAAAGAGCGACCGACGCGGACTGCCGGCATTTCGCCAGCGTGAACCAAACGGTAGACCGTCATCTTCGAGACGCGCATAATTTCCGCGACCTCAGCGATGGTCAAGAAGGTTCCTTTATCTTCATTAGCCATAGTTGTATAACCCTTCAGCTCGTGGCGCGCTGCAAGGCTTCCCCTCCTGCAGGAGTACACGCACGTGCTTGTTCTAGCTTAGCGTGAAACCTGTGACTAATGCGACTCAATAGCCGATAATTTTCGCATTAGTTTCTCACGACAACTTCTTACCGGGCAGACGCATGCGTCACAGGCTTCCCGACCCCCCACGCGGGGGCTGTTCTTCGCGGCTGCACTAGCCCAATTCGGCCGCTCGGTTCGCGCAGGCCTCCGCGGCACGATAGAAGGCACCACGCAGGCCCGACTCCTCAAGCTCGCGGATGGCTGCGGCCGTCGTGCCGCCTGGGGAGGTGACGTTGGCGCGCAGCGTCGACGCGTCAGAACCGGAGTTGATGAGCATCTCGCCCGAGCCAGCCAACGCATAATTCACGAGCTTCGACGCCGTATCCCTCGGCACGCCGAGCGCGACGCCAGCGTCAATGAGGGCGTCGGCCACGAGGAAGAAGTAGGCGGGCGAGGAGCCCGACAGCGCCGTTGCGGCATCCATGTTCTTCTCCTCGACGATCGCGGTCTCCCCCACCGCATCCATAAGTTCGCGCACGAGGGCCAGCTGCTCGTCGCTCACGCGCGAACCCGGCGTCACGATGGACATGCCACGGCCCAGCAGCATGGGCGTATTGGGCATGACGCGCACCACAGGGTTGGCAACGGCGGCCTCCAGGGTCTCCAGACGCACGCCCGCCGCCAGCGACACCACAACAGCGTCCTGCGGCAGCGCGTCCGCAATCTCCGTGGCGACGTCGACGATGGCATAAGGCTTCACGCACAGGAAGACGACGTCGGCGTCTTTGACCGCCGCCGCGTTGTCGTCCGTCGTGGACACGCCGTAATGGTCTGCAAGCTCGGCGCGACGTTCCGCGCGGCGGTTAGTCACCGTCATGGCAGTCTCACCCGACGCGGCAAGACCCGAGACGAGGGCCTCGCCAATCTGTCCGCCGCCAATGACGGTGATGGTGTGCTGGGTAGTTGAAATTGATGCGTTTTCAGTCATGGTGCCACCCTATAGCGAAACCCCCGGGGCCGTACACATGGTGTCGGTCCCGGGGGTTAGCCGCGGCGGCGCTGTATGTCGCGACTTTATGCCGTGACGTTATGACGTAAGCAGCGCGCCGAACGTGAGCACCAGGCCCACGATGATGGACAAGACAATCGCCGCCTTGTCGCGATCCGTGCGCAGGGCGTGCACGACGCCAGCCATCGCGGCCGTCACAGCCACGGCGAGCGCGGCCACGAGGCCCTTGTTGAAGTTGGCCCACAGGATTTCGAAGCCCTTGTAGACCACGGCACCCAGCACGATGCCCACGAGTGCGAGCAGGATGATGGACACGGGGTTGAGCTTGCCGTCATCCTCGGCATCCTCGGCATCCTCGTACTCCGCAGGATCGGCGTCGTCCACTCGGTCGATTTCGGTGGTCGCAGCATCCTCGAGCTGCGTCTCCGGCTCGTCCTCAACCTTCTTGATGACGGTGGTATCCCCCGTCGACGGCGTGGACACTGCCTTCACAGCATCGCGCTCGCGCTTCTCGGCGAGAATGCGGCGGTCTTCCTCAGCCTTGGGGTCCAACGGTGCCTCGTCGATAGACGACGCAGCAGCCTTGTCCTCGGTCGCCTTCTTTTCGGCTTCCTTCTTTTCGGCAGCCTTCTTCTTGGCTTCCTCCGCCTTCTTCGCGAATTCGGCCTTCTTCAGGGCTTCGATGCGTTCAGCTTCGGACTGCGCCGGAGCAGACTTCGCAGTGTCCGACTGTGCGGCATCGGACTGCGCGGCCTCAGGCTTGGGCGCCGGGATGACCGGAGCGGTCTCGTCAATGTCGACGTTCGAGTGCTTCGCCTGCGCCGGAGTAGCCTCGACCTTCTTGAGCGAGCCGGTGAGCTCGGCGACGGAAACGCCGCCTTCTTCCAGGCTGCGGCGGCGACGGCGCGGCTTGTCGCCGCCCGTGCGCTCCTGCTTGTTGCGGGCAAGGAGCTCCGCAACAGTCAATTGCTTCTCTTCAGCCATGTCTTACTAAACCAATTCTTTCTCAGGGTCTGCGGCGAGACCTTTGTCGAGACGTCTCAGGATAACACCCTCGCGCAGAGCCCAGGGACAAATCTCCAGTTGTTCCAAGCCTAGAGCGCGCATGGACGCTTCCGCTACTAAGGCACCGGCAACAATCTGGTGCGAGCGGTTGGCGCTGACACCTTCGAGGTCCGCGCGGTCCGCAGCCGTCATGCGCGAAATGAAGGAAATGAGCTGGCGCAGACCCGCAGCGGTAAGGGTTCGCTTGACGAAAGGACCCGCTGAAGACGGTGCGGCGCCGGTAAGGCGGGCTAAGCTGCGGAAGGTCTTCGAGGTCCCCACGGCTAGGCGGGCGGAGCCCACGGTCTTCATTGCCGCGGTGGGCTCGGCAAGCTCGGCGTCGATGTAGTCGCGCAGGGCGTTGACGTCCTTCTTGCTCGGCGGATCCGTCTCAAACCAGTTGTGGGTCAAGCGGCCAGCACCCAGGTCGAGGGAGAACGCCATGTCCGGCTCCTCGTCCGTGCCGGTGGACAGCTCCAACGAGCCGCCGCCGATGTCGAGGTTGGTGATGCGGCCAGCAGACCAGCCGTACCAACGGCGCACGGCAAGGAAAGTAAGGCGCGCCTCATCCTTGCCGGAGAGGATCTCCAGGCGGACGCCGGTTTCCTTCTCCACGTGGTCGAGAACCTTGGCGCTATTGGGCGCCGAGCGCACCGCAGACGTCGCGAATGGAATAAGCTCGTCGCAGCCCAGCTTCTTGCCGAGCTCAGAGGCTTCTGCCACCGAGTCCGTGAGCGCCTTGAGGCCCTTGTCATGGATATTGCCCTGCTTGTCGAGCTGCTCCACGAGGCGCAGAGGGGTCTTCCAGTCGCTCATCGGGGTTGGACGGCCACCCAGTTTGGCGTCGACCGCCACGAGATGGACCGTGTTGCTTCCCACGTCTAATACACCTAATCGCACACATACAGAGTAATGGGTCTACCGTGGTTTAGTGTGAATCGCCCGAAAACAAAACCCGTGTATCTTGGCTTTCCTGCCACCTCACCTGCGGGAATATCGATTGCATCCGGTCGCGAAAAGGCTCCGGATTTTCCGCGCGAATGGTTCGAATTTACCGATCCGAACGATCCTGAGCACGTCTTTTCCATCGATCTCACGTGGCTCGAGTCCCATTACGCGTGCCAATTCGGCACCGAGCGCTGCCCCGGCATCGACTCCAACAATCCTGATGTCGGCTGCTGCGGGCATGGTGCCTACATGGCAGACGAGCAGGACCGCGACCAGCTTGCCGATGCCGTCTCGCGCATGCCCGCCACATACTGGCAGCGTCGCGAGGAGGTGACGGGCCGCACGCCCTCCGAAGAGATTGTGCTCGAGGGCGACGAGCTGGAGCCGTGGCTCATATGGGACGAACTCGATGGTGACGATGGCGAGCCGGAGCCCGCGTTGAAGACCCCAGTCGTCGAGGGTGCCTGCATCTTCGCCAACCGCGCGGGCTGGGAGACGGGTGCCGGTTGCGCCCTCCACCAATGGGCGCTCGCCGAGGGCGAAGACCTCACCGTGGTCAAGCCGGAAGTGTGCTGGCAGCTGCCGCTGCGCCGCTACGAGGACTACGAGGAGCGTCCCGACGGCGTGGAGATTCTCCGCACGCAGATCGGCGAATACGACCGCCGCGGCTGGGGAGGCGGCGGCGAGGACTTCGACTGGTATTGCTCGACGGACCCCGCCTGCCACAACAACCCCGAGCCCCTGTGGAAGTCACAGAAGAACGAGCTCGTAGCCCTCATGGGCGAGGACTCCTACGCGATCCTCGCCGAGCACTGCGCCAAACGCGCGGCCGCCGGGCTCGTCTCCGTGCACCCCGCCAGCGAGCGCTGGGTTTAAAGCTCGAATTTATACCCGAGGCCGCGCACCGTGACGAGGTGCTTCGGGCGCGACGGCGACGCCTCAATCTTGGAGCGCAGGCGCTTGACGTGGACGTCGAGCGTCTTCGTGTCGCCCACGTAGTCCGCGCCCCAGATGCGGTCAATGAGCTGGCCGCGGGTGAGTACGCGTCCGGCGTTGCGGAGCAGGTATTCGAGGAGGTCAAACTCCTTGAGCGGCATGTTGACGGGCTCGTCGTCGACTGTCACGATGTGGCGCTCGACGTCCATGCGCACGCGGCCGCCTTCGAGAATCTGCTCCTCGAATTCTTCCTCGTCCTCGTGGTGGCGGACGTCGCCACGGCGCAGGACTGCGCGGATGCGAGCGATGAGCTCGCGGGAGGAGTAGGGCTTCGTCACGTAGTCGTCTGCGCCGAGCTCCAGACCCACGACTTTGTCGATTTCCGAGTCGCGCGCGGTAACCATGATGATGGGCACGCTGGACTGTGCGCGCAGCTCCTTGCACACATCCGTGCCGGACATGCCAGGCAGCATGAGGTCGAGGAGCACAATGTCGATGTCCTCGGCCTCGAACTTGGCGAGCGCCTCAGGGCCGTCGTAGGCGATGACAGGCTCGAAGCCTTCCTTCCGCAGAATAAACGCGAGCGGATCCGCCAGGGATTCTTCGTCTTCAACGATGAGGATGGTAGTCATGTGCTTTACTCTCTAGTCCTTCCGGCCGTCGCGGAAGCGACGCCGTGTCCATTATCCCCCGCCGAGGCCGCATCTGTCTCGCTAACAGGGTGATGAACGGGCAGTTCAATGGTAAAAGTCGATCCCGTTCCCGGGCGCGACCACAGTTTAATGTTGCCGCCGTGGTTCGCCACGACGTGTTTGACGATGGACAGGCCGAGACCCGTGCCGCCAGTCTGGCGCGACCGCGCCTTGTCGACGCGGAAGAAGCGCTCGAACACGCGCTTTTGGTCTTCCGGCGCAATGCCCACGCCGCGGTCCGTGACGCGGATGAGCACGATGTCCCCACCTACGACCTTCTGCGATACGGACACCGGCGCCGCCTCCGGCGAGTAGTTGATGGCATTGGAGATGAGGTTGGTCACGGCCGTGACCAGCAGCGGCTTGTCAGCAAGCACCTCCACGCCGGTGTCCTCGCCGCGAATGAGCTCGATGCCATGCGAGTCCGCTGTGAGCTGGTTGCGCGAAATAGCCTCGGAGACGATGTCGTCGACGCGGACCGGCTCCATTCTGGGCAGACGCTCGGCGCCCTGCAGCTTGGACAGCGCGATGAGCTCCTGGACCATGTTGCCCATCCGCGAGGCTTCCTTCTGGACGCGCTCGCCGAAGTACTTGACGTGCTCCGGGTCATCCGGGTCCTGCAGGAGTGCCTCGGCGAGCAAGCCGAT
Source organism: Corynebacterium sp. SA-MJD20WY100 (assembly GCF_039822565.1). NCBI lineage: Bacteria > Bacillati > Actinomycetota > Actinomycetes > Mycobacteriales > Corynebacteriaceae > Corynebacterium > Corynebacterium sp. SA-MJD20WY100. The sequence goes on from NZ_JBCJKS010000001.1 coordinate 138,230, forward strand.
GCCACCCACCGGCGTCTTGAGCTCGTGCGAGACGTTGGCCACGAAGTCGCGGCGCGCGGCTTCCATACGCACCGACTCGGACTCGTCCGTGCCGTAGATGATGACAAAGCGGTCGTCGCTGGGGGTAAGCGGCCTGACCACCGCCTGGACTTGGGTGACGCGGTGACCGGTGCGGCGCTTACGAATGACAACGTCGAGGCGACGATCCTCGCCGTCCTCGAAGACCTCCTGAGCTACCTTCCACACGTCCGGGTTGAGGACGCGATCGTGCACGAGCGACATGCTGTGCGCCGAGCTATTGGACAACACGACGTCGCCCGACTGCGCCACGACGATAAGCCCCGTGGGCGATCCCTGCACGGCAAGGTGCAGCACCTGGCTGATGGTGGTGATCTGGTTCGGGGCGTCGACGACGCCTTGCCGCATGAGACGTGCGGTGACAAGACGCCACACCAGCTGCGCCAGCAGCGTCACAATCACGCCTGCGACCAGGCCAAAAAGAATATCCACTAGTTCTGTATAAGTTCGTTTCTCTTCTCCCGGCGTAGTGTGCCGGGGACACAAATATATCCCCAGGGAGTATAGGCCCCCTGGGGATAGTTCGCAGCGCGAGCTGTTATTTACTTGCCGCCCTGTGCCGCGACAGCGGCGGCGCCGGCAGCGGCTGCCTCCGGGTCGAGGTAGGTGCCGCCCGGGTTGACGACGGAGCCGTCTTCCGCGATTTCGTAGACCAGCGGGATGCCGGTCGGGATGTTGAGGCCCGCGATGTCATCATCAGAGATGTTGTCGAGGTGCTTGACCAGCGCGCGCAGCGAGTTGCCGTGCGCGGCGATGAGGACGGTCTCGCCCTTCTTTGCACGCGGGAGGATTTCCTCGGTGAAGTACGGCACGAAGCGTGCGACGACGTCCTTGAGGCACTCGGTGCGCGGGACCTGGTCGAGGTCCGCGTAGCGCGGGTCGTTCGCCTGGGAGTACTCGGAGGAGTCCTCGAGCTCCGGCGGCGGGGTGCCGTAGGAGCGGCGCCATGCCATGAACTGCTCCTCACCGTACTTGTCCTTGGTCTCAGCCTTGTTCAGGCCCTGGAGAGCGCCGTAGTGACGCTCGTTGAGACGCCAGTCGCGGACGACCGGGATCCAGTGACGGTCCGCGGCGTTGAGAGCGATGTTGGCAGTGCGGATAGCACGGCGCAGCAGGGAGGTGTAGACGACCTCAGGCAGGATGCCCTGCTCGCGCAGCAACTCGCCGCCGCGCTTGGCCTCGCCCTCGCCCTTGGCGGTGAGGTCAACGTCGACCCAACCAGTGAACTGGTTGGATTCGTTCCACTGGGACTGTCCGTGACGAAGAAGAATGAGTTTTCCGTTAGTCATGCCTCCCAGCATGCCAGGTTTTCATGCGGCGTGCGTGTCTGATCGGTTACTCTTTTGCCCGAACGTGCAGCCTGTAACGCACCTCACACAAGAAAGCTCCCCTGCCCCTTACTCGCATCTGCCCACCGCACCGCGACACTAACGACCAGCCGTCGACCGCCATTGCGCTCACTGGCCGCGATGACTTCGCAACAAGCGCCGATCGCGCCGTGGGCACGCTGCGCCCCGCCTCTCAGCGCCGCGCCGAGCTCTACGCGCTCACTGGCCGCGACGGTGCACTGCGCACCCAAGACGACGCAACGGGCCTCGGCTTCCGTGGTTTCCTTGCCCTTGCCTATCCTCTCGACAGCCGCACGGACGCCATGGAAGCAGACCTCTACCCCATCGCCGAGGGTGCCTTTCCCGAGCTGGTCCGCACAGTCGAGACCCTCGTCGAAGACCGCACCTTTCTGTCGCTGTGGGTGAAACTGCCTATCAGCGACAACCTGGATGACGGTCTGCACGCGCACGCCCTCCGTGCGGAAGGCTACGAGCTGGCGATGGTGGAGCAAGCGGCAGAACAGGGCATCGGAAAGCTCGGCACCCCGCGGTCCCGAAGGGACTGCGCGCAGAATTCTTCACCGGAATCATGCCACCCACAGACCTCATCGACTCCTTCCTGGAGATTATGACGGTCGCCGACACGGACGTGCCTTCGGCGGAGCCTGCCCCGGCGCGGGAGTGGACGCGCGAGAGGCTCGGGGAAGGCGCCGAGGCTGCGGTGCGCGCACAGAGAGCCGAACTCGAGGAGCAGCCGACCGCCCGCGAGAAATTCGCGCAGGCGAGCGCTGCCGTATCCGCTAAGGACGACGAAGCCTTCGCCTACGGACTCGTGTCCACCCTTACCGATACAGGGTTAGCGAAGGATCCGGCCGCTCATCAGTACCCAGTAGCCCGGCGCTCGTGGCAATCCGGGATCTGAATGCTCATGGCATCGGCGTAGATGGCTTCGAGCTGGGTCGCGGCGGCGGCCCAGCTAAAGGTCGCGGCATGATCCACGGCGGCCTCGCCCATCGCGATGCGCCGCTCATCGTTGTCGAGCAGCTCCTCCAACGCGTCCGCCCACGCGACCGGATCATGGCTGTCAACGAGCAGGCCGGTCTCCCCGTCGTCCACGGCAATGGGCAGCCCGCCCACGCGCGCGGCGATGACGGGCGTGCCGGACGCCTGCGCTTCCACGGCAACAAGGCCGAAGGACTCGTTGTAGCTGGGCACCGCCACGATATCCGCGGCCTGGTAGACAGAGACGAGCTCGGCCGGCGGGCGTGGAGCGATAAACCGTACGAAGCGCTCCACACCGAGGTCGCGCGCCATAGCTTGGTAGGTCTCCGGGGTGGCGTACGGGCCGGAAGGCCCGCCGCAGAAGATGACGCGCACATTACGGAAGGGGTCACGCTTGATGAGCTCGGCCGTGGCTTCCACGAGCACGTCTGGCCCCTTGAACTTCTGAAGGCGCCCCACAAAGGCCACGACTTTCGTGTGCAGCGGAATGCCCAATAGGCGGCGCGAGCGCTCCGTGTTGCGGTCCGTGCCGGGAGTAAAGAGCTCGGTATCAGCGCCGGGCGAAACGACGACGATACGCTCCGGCGGGGCATCATAATGCTCGATGAGATCCTGGGTCTCCTGGGCGGTGTTCACCACGAGTAAATCCGCGTTATCCACGATTTGTTGCTCACAAATGCGGCGGGCCTCAGACTCCTGCGTGTCGTCCGTGGTGCGGTGCGCATTCTTGACCGCGGCGAGCGTATGCGCGGTATGAACGAGTGGGACTTCCCACAGATCCCGCAGCAGCCAGCCCACCTGGCCCGAGAGCCAGTAGTGCGAGTGGATGACGTCATAGTCCAAGGCGAAGCAGCGCGCGAAGGTAATTATGCCGCCGGCGAACGCGGCGAGCTGCGTAGGCAACTCCTCTTTGCTCAAGCCTTCGTAGGGACCCGCCACGATGTTGATGACGCGCAGTCCCTCTTCGACCTCCACGATCTCGCCCTGCGAGGGCCGCGTGGCGAGGGTAAAGACGTCTACCTCGATGCCCCGGCGCGCGAGTTGGCGTGCGGTGTTGAGGACGTAGACATTCATGCCGCCCGCATCCCCAGATCCGGGCTGTTCCAGGGGCGAGGTGTGCATGGAGATCATCGCGATACGCATAGACTCCCATCCTAGCGCCCCGAGTCCGCCAAGCTTGCGCGTTATACTGGGAGGCCGCTAGAACCTACGCAACCGAAAGGTCATTTTATGTCGGCTTATGAGTCCAAAGCCTGGCTCCAGTACTACCCCGAGTGGACGCCGCACACCCTCGACTACGGCGACACAACGCTGTTGGACATCTACGACAACAACCTGGCCATCAATGCGGACAAGCCGGCCACCTACTTCTTCGGTAAGACCCAGACCTACGCGGAGCTCGACCGTCAGGTGCGTCGCGCCGCCGCGGGCCTGCGCGCCTTCGGCGTCCGCGAGGGCGACCGCGTCGCCATCGTCGCCCCCAACGCCCCGCAGACCGTCGCCGCGTTCTACGCCGTGCTCAAGCTGGGCGCCACGGTGGTGCTCCACAACCCGCTCTACACCGCCCACGAGCTCGAGGGCCTCTTCCAGGATCACGGCGCCCGCGTCGCCATTTCCTGGGATAAGACGGCCTCCACGCTGGAGAAGCTGCGCGCCACCACCCCGCTGGAGACGGTCGTATCCATCAACATGATCGACGCCATGCCCACAGTGCAGCGCCTCGCCCTGCGCACGCCGTTCCTCAAATCAACGCGCGAGCAGCTCACTGGCGATGCCCCCAATACCGTCCCGTGGGACACGCTCATCGGCAACGCCATTGGCGGCGACGGCTCCGACGTAAAGACGCCCGAGTCCATCACCAAGGACTCCATCGCACTCATCCTCTACACCTCCGGCACGACCGGCAAGCCCAAGGGCGCGCAGCTCAGCCATGGCAACCTCTTCGCCAATATTCTGCAGGGCAAGGCATGGGTCCCGGGCCTGGGCGACCAGCCCGAGCGCATGCTCGCCGCGCTCCCCTTCTTCCACGCCTACGGCCTCACCATGAACCTGACCCTCGCCCAGCTCATTGGCGGCGAGCTCGTACTTCTGCCCAAGCCGCAGATCCCGCTCATCATGGGGCTGATGAAGAAGCACACCCCCACCTGGATTCCGGGCGTGCCCACGCTCTACGAGCGCATCGTCGAAGCGGCGGAGAAGGATTCCGTGGAGATCAAGGGCGTGCGCGCAGCCTTCTCCGGCGCGTCCACTCTGCCGGTCCAGACCGTTGAGAAGTGGGAGGAGTACACCGCCGGCCGCCTCGTTGAGGGCTACGGCCTCACCGAGTGCTCGCCGATCATCGTGGGCAACCCCATGAGCGATGACCGCCGCCCTGGCTACGTGGGCATCCCCTTCCCCGATACCGACATCCGCATTGCGAACCCCGATAACCTCGACGAAACCATGCCGGACGGTCAGGAGGGCGAGGTCCTCGCCCGCGGCCCGCAGGTCTTCAAGGGCTACTTCAACAATGCTGAGGCTACCGATGCCGCCTTCCACGACGGGTGGTTCCGCACCGGCGACCTCGGCATCATGGAAGAGGATGGCTTCGTCCGCCTCGTGAGCCGCATTAAGGAAATCATCATCACCGGCGGCTTTAACGTCTACCCGGGCGAGGTCGAGGAAGTCCTGCGCACCCACCCTGACATCGATGACGTCGCCGTGGTCGGCCGCCCGCGCTCCGACGGTTCCGAGGACGTCGTGGCCTGCATCGATCTGGCTGACGGCGCCGCGCTCGACCCCGAAGGCCTCAAGGAATTCTGCCGTGAGCGCCTCACCCGTTACAAGGTCCCGCGCACCTTCTACCACTTCGAGTCCCTGGCCAAGGATCAGATGGACAAGATCCGCCGCCGTGAGGTTCAGGAGGACCTCATCAAGCGCCTCGAAGCCGAAAAGCAGCAAAAATAAGTCTGCACGAATAGGCCGCCCCAGCGCACAGAATGCGCAAGGGCGACCTTTGTCATGGCTATACTAATCGTGATAGATAGTTCACTTTAAGAAATAAAAGGGGATCGCCATGGGCGCCTACGAGTCCAAGGCCTGGCTGCAGCACTACGCAGACTGGACGCCGCACACGCTCGAGTACGACGACACCACGCTCATCGACACCTACCACGAGAACCTCGCGGCCCACGGCACGTGGCCGGCCACCTGGTTCTTCGGCCGCACGCAGACCTATGCCGAGCTCGACGCGGAGGTGCGCGCCGCCGCCGCGGGACTCAAGGCCCTCGGTATCCGCAAGGGTGACCGCGTAGCCATCGCGCTGCCCAACTGCCCGCAGCACATCGCGGCGTTCTATGCCATCATCAAACTCGGCGCAGTCGTGGTCGAGCATAACCCGCTCTATACGGCACGCGAGCTCGAGGAGCTTTTCATCGATCACGGAGCCCGCGTCGTCATCGCGTGGGACAACCGCTCCGAGGTTTTCGAGGAACTGCGCGAGACCACGCCGCTGGAAACCATCGTCTCCGTGAACATGACGGACGCCATGCCGCGCATGAAGGCGCTGCTGCTGCGCATTCCGCTCCCACCGATTGCGGAAAAACGCGCGCAGCTCACCTCGCCAGCCCCGAATACCGTGCCTTGGTCCACCCTGGCCAGCCCCGCAATGGGTGGCGACGGCCACGCCTTCATCGACGCCGAGGACGTCAGCAAGGATGACCCGGCCATCATCCTCTACACCTCCGGCACGACAGGCAAGCCCAAGGGCGCGATCCTCACGCACGGCAATATCGTGGCTAACGCCAAGATGGGCGTCGCTTGGGTGCCTGGCCTGGGCGAGAACCGCGAACGCATGCTCGCGGCGCTGCCCATGTTCCATGCCTACGGCATGACGCTCATCGCGGCACTCGGTGTTACCATCGGCGGCGAGCTCGTGCTCACCCCGGCGCCGAAGATGGATCTCATCATGGACATCATGAAGAAGCACACGCCCACCTGGATTCCGGGTGTGCCCACGCTGTACTCGAAGATCATCGCCACCGCGCATGAGAAGAACATCAGCATCCACGGCGTGCGCAATGCGCTCTCCGGTGCGGCCGCCCTGCCCACGGAGACCGTGAAGGAGTGGGAGGAGCTCACCGGCGGTCTTCTCGTCGAAGGCTATGGCCTCTCCGAGACCTCACCCGTCATCGTCGGTAACCCGATGAACAGCAACCGCCGCCCTGGCTACATCGGCCTGCCTTTCCCGGATACCGACATTCGCATCGGCAACCCCGATAACCTCGACGAAACGCAGCCCGACGGCACGCCCGGCGAAGTCCTCGTCCGCGGTCCGCAGGTCTTCGCAGGCTACCTCAACAAGCCGGAGGCCACCGCCGAGTCCTTCCACGGCGACTGGTTCCGCACTGGCGACATGGGCATCATGGAAGAAGACGGCTTCATCCGCCTCGTCTCCCGCATCAAGGAAATCATCATCACCGGCGGCTTCAACGTCTACCCCGCCGAGGTCGAAGAAACCATGCTCGCCCACCCCGACGTCACAGACGTCGCCGTGGTCGGCCGCCCGCGCGACGATGGCTCCGAGGACGTCGTGGCCTGCGTCATCCTCCGCGACGGCGCCGCACTCGATCCTGAGGGCATGAAGGAATTCGCCCGCACGCGTCTCACCCGCTACAAGGTCCCGCGCACCTTCTACCACTTCGAGGAGCTCGCCAAGGACCAACTGGGCAAGATCCGCCGCCGCGAGGTCCAAGCAGACTTGCTCAAGCTGCTGGAGAAGAACGAGAAGTAGTGTGGACTTACCCGCGCGACGCACGCCGGTGATGATCCGAACCAGGTCGCCGGCGAGTGGTCGCGTGAGTGTGCCGAAGTACGTCTCCCGCGGAAAGAGTGGTTCCGATAGCGCGGCATGTGCCATATCTGAAATCGTCTTTTAAGATCGTGCCCTAGGTTGCCCGCGCGTTAAGATACTTTCGTCCAACCACAAGAAAGGCGACGCGTGGAAACTCACCCCTGGCACCGGTTCTACGGTTCGTGGACGCCCGCGTCCCTCGACTACGGCGACGCAACCTTGGTAAGCCAGCTCGCCGAGGCCGTCGCCACCCACCCAGACCGCATCGCACTGCGCTACGTAGACCAGGTCGTCACCTACGCCTCATTGGATCACGAGATCGATCGTCTCGCCGCAGCACTCGCTCAACTGGGCGTCAGGCCCGGCGCGTTCGTCGCTCTCGCGCTGCCCAACCGCCCCGAGCATGTCATCGCCTTCTACGCCGTACTCCGCCTCGGCGCGACCGTTGTCGAACACAACCCCCAGTTCACCGCGCACGAGCTCGCCCCCATGGTCGCCGACCACGGCGCACGTGTCGCCATCACAGCGGGCCCCGCCGTGACCATCTTCCAGGATCTGGCTGAGATCGAGCACGTCATCAACGTCGACGATGACTGGAATGAGTTCCTCTCCCGCGGCACTGAACTGCCGGAACGTGTCACCGTCACTAAAACTGACGTTGCACTCATCCTCTATACCTCGGGCACGACAGGCACGCCCAAGGGCGCCATGCTCACGCACGGCAACCTCGCGGCCAATGCCCTCCAGATGGCGGCGTGGCGCCTGCCCGAGGAGCACCCACAGGCGCTGGCCGTCCTGCCGCTCTTCCATTCCTACGGCCTCACCATGTCACTCACCGTCGGAATCCTCTCCGGCGCAACAATCACCTTGTTGCCCGCGCCACGGATGGAGTTCATTCTCTCCGCGCTCTCTGCACACCCACCCACGTGGATGCCCGCCGTGCCGACCATCTATCAGCGCGTCATTAGCGCGGCGCCGCAGGCACACGGCATTAAGCAGGCCATCTCCGGCGCCGCCACGCTGCCCGCCGCGACCGTCGCCGAATGGGAAAAACTCACCGGCGGCATCCTCGTCGAAGGCTACGGGCTCACCGAGGCCGCACCCGTTGTCGCCTGCAATCCCCTCAATGAACACCGTCGCGCCGGATGCATTGGCCTTCCGATGCCCGATACCGAGGTCCGCATCTCTCCGGAGTCCGGCGAACTCCTCGTCCGCGGGCCCCAGGTCTTCGCGGGCTACCTCCACAACGAGGAAGCCACGCGCGCCGCGTTCGAGGACGGCTGGCTACGCACGGGCGACGTCGCCACGCAGGACGCGGACGGCTTCCTCACTCTCCACGCGCGACTCAAGGAGACCATCATTACCGGCGGGTTCAACGTCTACCCCGCCGAGGTCGAGAACGTCCTCACCGCACATCCCGCGCTTTCCGATGCCGCCGTCCTCGGCCGCCCACGCGAGGATGGGTCCGAAGACGTCGTCGCATGCATCGTCATTAAAAGTGACGGTGCACATTCCGCGCCCACCGATGACGAGTTGCGCGCGTGGTGCCACAGCATGCTCGCCCGCTACAAGGTGCCGCGATCTTTTGTGCGCGTCGACGATCTCGGCCGCGATGCCCTCGGCAAGCTGAGGCGCCGATCCGTCGCGGAGCGCTTTCTGTGATTCCGCCCAGATGAGGCCGTCAGAAAACTGACGGCGCCCAAACCCCACCCACAATTCGGAATTGTGTACAGGATTCCAGAGTTGTGGTGGGGTTTGGGCGCGACGTTGAGGGGCTAGCCTTCCACGAGCTCGCGGACGGCCACGGAGATCGCGTTTCAGGCCTACGCCGTGGAGGACGTTAGAAAAAATGACGGTGCCCAGGATCAGCACAACCCACCCATAACTCAAAGAATTTGACAGATTTCGGGAGTTAAGGGTGGGTTATGCAGATGTGAGCGGAGGCGCTTACTTGACGGCAGCCTCAACCGCAGCGAGGATGCTGTCCACGAGTCCCGCCTTGAAGTCGGCCGGGGTGAACTCGCCGTCGGTCATGTCGGTGATGAGGTTGACCTCAACCTGGGCACGAATCTGGTGCATGGAGAAGTTCGCGACGGCTAGGCGCCATGCCTCGACGGCACGGACGCCACCGGAGAAGCCGTAGCCGATGAAGGCGACGGTCTTGCCCTGCCACTCGGCGATGGAGTCGAAGGCGTTCTTGAACGGGCCCGGCACGGAGTGGTTGTATTCCGGGGTGACGAAGATGAAGCCGTCGCAGGACGTGATGGCGTCGGCCCAAGCCTGAACGTTGGCGTTATCGTACTGACCGTTGGCCATGCCCGGGACGATGGCGGACTCGAGCAGCGGGACGTTGAAGGACTTGAGGTCGAGCAGCTCGTACTCGACGCCGGACTCGCGCTTGTCAGCGATCTCCTTGACCCAGTTCGCGATGGCCTCGCCGGAGCGGCCTTCGCGGATGGATCCCAGGATGATGCCAATCTTTGCCATATCTCTAAAGCCTTTCAGTGCTTTTAACCTGCATAAATGCGCAGTTTCTAACTTGAATCCTTAAGTCTACCCCTCATGGTCGGGTTGCGCACACGACAACTAAGTTTCTAAAGATTTCCTGAAAGTTGAGTAAAACCTCACGTTTTAGGCCGTCATAGCTAGAAAGTTACGGAGCAGTAGGCTACGGTGGCGTAATTGCGATTTATTTGTTGTTGCTAACAATCCTTTTATCGCGCACGATCCCCGAGAATCACAGAGGTTTCCTTCCATGCCGCTTTCGTCGTTGACACCGCTCAACTCCATGCAGCGCCCCGCCCTCCTCTTCGCAGGACAGGGTTCCGCATGGCAGGCGTCGCTTGCCCAGGCCACCACAGCCCCGCACGTTGCCACGCGCTTGCGCGAGCTTCTCACTGCCGCCCGCGCCACCGCCGCTCCCATCGCCCGCCAGATCGCCTCGACCTGCCCGGGCGTTTTCGATCGCCTAGAGGAGCTCCTCGCTGGCGACGCAACGGTCAAGCCGGTGGACGTCTTCCCGGCGTACTCCATTCCCGGCATCGTCCTCGGCCAGATTGCGGCCATCGAGCACCTCGAGCAGCTGGGGCTCAAGCCAGAACTCGCCGCCGGCCACTCCCAGGGCTCCCTCGGCGTGCTCGCGCTCAAGGATCCGCAGGAAGCCCTGACTCTTGCCATCCTGATGGGGACGGCGGCATCGGCAAGCCATGGCGGCTCGGACGCACGCTCGCACATGCTGGCTGTGCGGGGCCTGTCCCGCGAATTCATCGAAGCCAATATCGCGGGCGATGCCGCCATCGCCGTCATCAATGGCCGCCGCGCGTTCGTGCTCGCTGGCGCGCCGGAGGACCTCCTAGCAACGCAGTCCGCGCTCGAGGCCGCCGCCCAGGCCTTCAACGACAACTTGGAAGAGCGTCCGGTGGGTGGCGACGAACTCGTCGCGACCTTCAACGAGCTGCCGGTAGCACTGCCCTTCCACCACACCTGCCTGCGTGACGCGGCCACGCTCACCGAAGAGTGGGCGAAGGCCTGCGGCATCAATGACCATGCGCTCGCACGCGCTATCCTCGTCGAGCCGCACGACTGGCCCGCACAGGTCCGCGCCCTCGACGCGGATTATTTCCTCTCCCTGGATCCCTCCCTCACTCGCCTCACCACTCCCCTCATCGCCGGCTCCGGCGCCGCCGTCGTCGAGGTTGCGTCCCCTGCACAGCGCGACGCGCTGGCCACGCCGGGCAACTGTCTGCCGGAAGCGGTGAACTACGCCGATTTCGCTCCCCGCCTCGTCCGCCTGCCGGACGGCCAGGAGTATACGCAGACCCGTTTCTCGGATCTCACGGGCCTGTCCCCCATCATGCTTGGCGGCATGACGCCGACCTCTGCCGACGGCGAGATCGTCGCCGCGGCCGCCAACGCCGGTTACTGGACGGAGATGGCCGGTGGCGGCATGTACTCCGACGAGGTCTTCACCAAGCACCGTGAAGTCATGGAGTCGAAACTCAAGCCGGGCCGCACCGCCCAGTTCAACACCATGTTCTTCGACCGCTTCCTGTGGAACCTGCAGTTCGGCCAGACCCGCATCGTGCCCAAGGCCCGCGCGGCCGGCGCTCCGTTCAACGGCGTGTGTGTGTCCGCCGGTATCCCGGAGGTCGACGAGGCCACCGAGCTCCTCGCACAGCTGCACGAGGACGGCTTCCCCTTCATCTCCTTCAAGCCGGGCACCGCGAAGCAGATTCGCGACGTGCTCAAGATCGCCGCCGCGAACCCGGAGGATCAGATCATCATCCAGGTCGAGGACGGCCACGCTGGCGGCCACCACTCGTGGGTCAACCTCGACGACATGCTGCTCGAGACCTACGCCGAGGTCCGCCTGCACCCCAACGTCTACCTCGCCGTGGGCGGCGGCATCTACTCCCCGGAGCGCGCCGCGACCTACATCACCGGCTCCTGGGCTTCCCAATATGATCTGCCCGCCATGCCTGTCGATGCCGTCTTCATCGGCACCGTCGCCATGGCCACCAAGGAGGCCAAGGCCACGGACTCCGTCAAGGAACTCCTCGTCAACACCCCGGGCATTGGCTACGACACGAACGGCGGCTGGGTTGGCCGCGGCACCGGCACTCACGGTGTGGCTTCCTCCCAATCCCACCTGCTCGCGGACATCCACGACCTGGACAACTCCTTCGCCGCGGCATCGCGTCTCATTACGTCGCTGCCGATCGAAGAGTACGACGCCCGCCGCGACGACATCATCGCGGCACTGAACAAGACGTCCAAGCCCTACTTCGGCGACGTCGAGACCATGACGTATGCGCAGTGGCTGAACCGCTTCGTCGAGCTGGCGCACCCCTTCGTCGACCCGACGTGGGACGACCGCTTCTTCGACCTTCTTCACCGCATCGAGGCCCGCCTCAACGACGCTGACCACGGCGAGATTGAGACCCTCTTCCCTTCCATCGAGGAGATCGCGGATGCCCCGGCCGCCGCGGCAAAGCTACTCGCGGCGTACCCGTCCGCTTTCGAGACGACAGTCTCCCCGCGCGACGCCGCATGGTGGATTTCGCTGCACTACAAGCACGTAAAACCCATGCCGTGGGTCCCCGCCATCGACGGCGACCTCAAGGTCTGGTTCGGCAAGGACACCCTGTGGCAGGCCCAGGACGAGCGCTACACTGCGGACCAGGTCCGCATCATCCCGGGTCCCGTCGCCGTGGCCGGCATCACGAAGAAGAACGAGCCGGTCGCTGACCTACTCGGTCGCTTCGAAAAGGCTGCCACGGACGAACTGCGTTCGTCCGAACACAAACCGGAAGAGATCTTCGCTCGTCTCCACGCCGCTAAGACCGCCGAGGACTACATCCTGAACGCGCCGACCATCCAGTGGCACGGCCACCTCATGGCCAACCCAGCCTACGAAATGGACAACGACGCCTTTGACCTCATTCAAGACGAGGACGGTAACTGGGAAATCCGCATCAACGCGGACTCCTACTGGGACGACCTGAAGCCCGACGATCGTCCGTTCTACGTCAAACACGTCTCCGTGCCGCTCGACCTCCCGGCGGACGTGTCCACCGGCGGTTCCCCGGTCGTCTCCGACGAGCGCCTGCCTCAGGCCGTCTTCGAGCTCCTCGAGGGCCTCGCCGGCGTCGGCTCCACCGCCGAGCAGGGCGACGAGATCACGACGATGCCGGTCATCGAGCCGAATTCCGAGTCGCCAGACTCCCCTTTCGGCGTCGCGCACTACTCCTTCACCCTGCCGGCTTCTCTCCTGCAGGCCCACACCAACGTCACTGGCGCCGCCCTCGACGGCGAGTCCCCGGTAGGAACGCCGGATGTGTTGGTCGGCCCCTGCTGGCCCGCCATTTACACCGCGCTCGGCTCCGGCCAGCTCGCCGATGGCTACCCGGTCATCGAGGGCCTGCTCAACGCGGTGCACCTCGACCACGTCGTCGACGTCAAGCTGCCGCTTGACGAATTAGCGGATGGTCGCACCATCGACGTGACCTCCAAGTGCACGGCCATTGACGAGTCTGTTTCCGGCCGTATCGTCACCGTCGAACTCGAACTGCGCGACCATGACACCCAGGACGTCGTCGCTACGCAGATGCAGCGCTTCGCCATCCGCGGCCGCGCCACCGGCACCGCGATGCCGGTCCCGGCTCCGGAGTGGGGCGGCGGCAAGTCGGCCTCCAAGGTCGAGTCCACGCCGCGCTCCTTCGTGGATCGTGCGACCGTCACCGCGCCGCACGATATGACGCCGTTCGCGCTGGTCTCCGGCGACTACAACCCCATTCACACCTCCTACAACGCGGCGCAGCTGGTCAACCTGCAGGCACCGCTCGTTCACGGCATGTGGCTGTCGGCCACCGCGCAGCACCTCGCCGCGCGCCACGGCGAGGTCGTGGGCTGGACCTACTCCATGTACGGCATGGTCCAGCTCGATGACGAGGTCGACATCACCGTCGAGCGCGTGGGCCGCAAGGGCATCCACGCCGCGCTGGAGGTCACCTGCCGCATCGGCGGCGAGGTCGTCTCTCGCGGCCAAGCGCTGCTTGCCGCACCGAAGACCGCCTACGTCTACCCGGGCCAGGGCATCCAGGCCGTCGGCATGGGTCGCGGCGACCGCGACGCGTCCCCGGCCGCCCGCGAAATCTGGCGTCGCGCGGACCGCCACACCCGCGACAACCTGGGCTTTAGCATCCAGCGCATCATCGACGAGAACCCCACGACCGTCACGGTCAAGGGCACCCAGTTCCGCCACCCCAACGGCGTATTGCACCTCACCCAGTTCACGCAGGTGGCCCTCGCCGTCGTCGCCTACGCCCAGACCGAGCGCCTGCGCGAGAACGACGCGCTGGCACCAACCAGTTTCTACGCGGGACACTCCCTCGGCGAGTACACCGCCTTGGCTTCGCTCGCGAACATCTTTGAGCTCGAGGGGGTTATCGACGTCGTCTACTCCCGCGGCTCCGCCATGGGCTCTCTCGTCGAGCGCGACGCGGAGGGTAACTCCAACTACGCCATGGCCGCGCTGCGCCCCAACATGATGGGCATTTCCGGCGACGAGGTCGACGCCTGGGTCAACGCGCTCAGCGAAGAGACCGGCGAATTCCTCGAAATCGTCAACTACAACATCAAGGGTCAGCAGTACTCTGTGGCCGGCACCAAGGCCGGTCTCAAGGAGTTGGTCCGCCGCGCAAATGCCATCACGCCGCGCGCCGCCGTCATGGTCCCGGGCATCGACGTCCCGTTCCACTCCCGCGTCCTGCGCGACGGTGTTCCGGCCTTCGCTCAGAAGCTCGACGAGCTGCTCCCGCAGGAATTCGATCTGTCGAAGCTCGTGGGCCGCTACATCCCGAACCTTGTGGCCCGTCCGTTCGAACTCACCCAGGACTTCGTCGACGCGGTCGCGCCGCTCGCCCCGTCCGGCAAGCTCGACGGCCTCAAGGTCGAGGACATGGACGAGCAAAAACTCGCCCGTCTCCTCGTCATCGAGTTGCTGTCTTGGCAGTTCGCTTCCCCGGTCCGCTGGATCGAGACGCAGGACTTCCTCTTCGAGCATGTCGAGCAGATCGTCGAGGTCGGCCTCGCTGCCTCCCCGACGCTGGCCAACATGGCGAAGCGCTCCATGGCCGTCGCCGGCGTCGACGTGCCCATCTTCAACGTCGAGCGCGACCAGGACCAGGTCATGCTGCAGGACGTCCAGGCCGCCCCGGTCGAGGAGGCTCCGGAGCCTGAGCTTTCCGATGCCCCCTCGGCTGAGCCCGAGCCCGCCGCCCCTGAGCCCCAGGCTGCTGCGCCGGCTCCCGCTCCTTCCGCCGGCGGCTCCGCCGACGACGCGCCGGAGCTGCCCTTCGGCCCGGCACAGGCCATCGACGTGCTCTTCGCGTTCCAGAACAAGATTCGCGTCGACCAGATCGCCGACTCGGACACCATCGAGGAGCTCACCAACGGCGTGTCCTCGCGTCGTAACCAGCTGCTCATGGACATGTCTGCGGAGCTGGGCGTGCCGGCCATCGACGGCGCCGCCGACGCAGACGTGAAATCCCTGCGCGAGAAGGTCACCGCCGCCGCCCCGGGCTACGCCCCGTTCGGTTCCGTCCTGGGCGAGGCCGTGCAGGGACGCCTGCGCCAGATTCTCGGCGCCGCTGGCCTCAAGCCCGCCTTCGTCGGCGAGCGCGTCACCGGCGCGTGGGGCCTGCCGGCCTCCTGGACCGCCCACGTCGAGGCTGAGATTCTCCTCGGCTCCCGCGAGGAAGACTCCGTGCGCGGCGGCTCACTGAACACGGTCCCACCTGCGGCGACCTCCAAGTCCGCTGCCAACGACCTCGTCGACGCCGCCATCCACGCGGTCGCGGCGAATAACGGCGTGAGCGTTTCGCTCACCTCCGGCGGCTCCTCTGCTGGCGGCGTGGTGGACTCCGCCGCCCTCGACGCCTACGCGGATACCGTCACCGGCGAAAACGGCGTGCTCGCCACGGCCGCACGCCAAGTCCTCACGCAGCTGGGTCTCATGGACGAGCCGGAGGCCTTCGAGGCTCCGGACACCACGGTCATCGACACCGTCGAGGCCGAGCTCGGATCCGGCTGGGTCAAGTCCGTGACCCCGTCCTTCGACGCGGACAAGGCCGTCCTCTTCGATGACGCCTGGGCTATCGCGCGTGAGCAGCTCACCCGCGTGGCACTGGGCGAGGTAGACACCCCGGCGCGCTACTTCCGTGGCACCGGCGCCACCATTGCGGCTCAGGCCACATGGTGGGCGGCCAACGGCGGCCTGGGCGATCTCACCGCCATCGCGAAGGAAGCGGAAACGAAGTTCGACGGCGAATTCGCCGGCGAGGTCGCGCTCGTCACCGGCGCGGCACCGGGTTCGATTGCCACCGCGCTCGTCGAGCGCCTGCTCGAGGGCGGCGCCACCGTCATCATGACGGCGTCTCGCGTCTCCCAGGCCCGCAAGGAATTCGCGCGCAAGCTTTACGCCGCGCACGGAGCCGCGGGCTCCGCGCTCTGGCTCGTTCCAGCCAACCTCTCGAGCTACCGCGACATCGACGCGCTCATCGAGTGGATCGGCAACGAACAACGCGAATCCGTGGGCAACGAGGTGAAGATCCTCAAACCCGCGCTCACACCGACGCTCGCCTTCCCGTTCGCCGCACCGTCTGTCTCCGGCTCGCTGGCCGACGCCGGTGCGTCCACCGAGCAGCAGGCACGCCTGCTTCTCTGGTCCGTCGAGCGCACCATTGCAGGTCTTTCCGAGCTCGCGCAGAACGACGTCGACACCCGCACGCACATCGTGCTGCCGGGTTCCCCGAACCGCGGTATGTTCGGCGGCGACGGCGCGTACGGCGAGGTCAAGGCCGCGCTCGACGCCATCCTCGCCAAGTGGCACGCCGAAGCCGGTTGGCCCGCTGGCGTCACCCTGGCCCAGGCCAAGATCGGCTGGGTCGCGGGCACGCACCTCATGGGCGGCAACGACGGCCTCGTGCCTGCGGCCGAGAAGGCCGGCATCCACGTGTGGTCACCGGAGGAAATCTCCTCCGAGATTATGAGTCTCGCATCCGTTGAAAACCGGGCGCGAGCTTGCGAGCGCCCGCTCGAAGCCGACCTCACCGGCGGCCTCGAGGGCGTGTCCCTGAAGGAACTCGCAGCCCAGGTCGAGGCTCCGGCCGCCGAGCCGGAAGTTGAGGAAACGCCAACCATTAAGGCCCTGCCCAACACGGTGAGTCCGGTTCAGCCGGGCGGCCTTGAGGGCATCGGCAGCATCAGCACCGATCTGGACGACATGGTCGTCATCGCCGGTATCGGTGAGGTGAGCTCCTGGGGCTCCGGCCGTACCCGCTTCGAGGCCGAGTTTGGCCTGCAGCGCGACGGCTCCGCCGAGCTCACCGCCGCGGGTGTGCTGGAGCTGGCCTGGATGACGGGTCTGGTCCACTGGGCCGAGGATCCGCACCCGGGCTGGTTCGACGCCGAGGGCACCGAGATCGCCGAAGAAGAGATTTACGACCGCTTCCGCGACGAGGTCGTCGCCCGCGCCGGCGTGCGCACCCTGACGGACAAGTACCACCTCGTTGATCAGGGTTCTATCGACCTCACCACGGTCTTCCTTGACCGCGACATCACGTTCACCGTCGCCACCGAAGCTGAGGCCAACGACATCGCCGAGGCGGATCCGGAGTTCACCCAGGTCCGCGAGGCCGACGGCGAATGGGAGGTCACCCGCTTGAAGGGTGCGACCGCCAAGGTCCCGCGCAAGGCCACGCTCACCCGCACCGTCGCGGCCCAGATGCCGGACGACTTCGACGCTTCTCAGTGGGGCATCCCGGACCACATGCTCGACGCGCTCGACCGCATGGCGGTGTGGAACCTCGTCACCGCCGTCGACGCGTTCACGCAGGCGGGCTTCTCACCCGCGGAGCTGCTCCAGTCCATCCACCCGGGCCAGATTGCCACGACGCAGGGCACCGGTATTGGTGGCATGGAGTCCCTCCACAAGGTCTTCGTGGCCCGCTTCCTCGGTGAGGAGCGCCCGTCCGACATCCTGCAGGAAGCCCTGCCGAACGTCATCGCGGCGCACACCATGCAGTCCCTCGTTGGCGGCTACGGCTCGATGATTCACCCCATCGGTGCCTGTGCCACCGCGGCCGTCTCCATCGAGGAGGCCGTGGACAAGATCAAGCTGGGCAAGGCCGACTTCGTGGTCGCCGGCGGTATCGATGACGTGCAGGTCGAGTCCCTCCAGGGCTTCGGCGACATGAACGCCACCGCAGAAACGGCCACGATGACCGCCAAGGGCATCGATGATCGCTTCATCTCCCGCGCCAACGACCGCCGCCGCGGCGGCTTCCTCGAAGGCGAGGGCGGCGGCACCGTTCTCATGGTGCGTGGCTCGCTCGCCGCGGACCTGGGCCTTCCGGTACACGCCGTGGTCGCCCACGCCGCTTCCTACGGCGATGGCGCCCACACCTCCATTCCGGCTCCGGGCCTTGGCGCCTTGGGCGCTGGTCGTGGCCGCGAGAACTCCCCGCTGGCCAAGGGGCTGCGCGGCCTGGGCCTGACCCCGAACGACGTGACGGTTCTGTCCAAGCACGACACCTCCACCAACGCCAACGACCCGAACGAGTCCGAGCTGCACTCCATCCTGTGGCCGGCCGTGGGCCGCGATGCGGATGAGCCGATGTTCGTCATCTCCCAGAAGACGCTCACGGGTCACTCCAAGGCGGGTGCCGCGCTCTTCCAGACCGGCGGTCTCATCGACGTCTTCCGCACCGGCCGCGTTCCCGCGAACGTGTCCCTGGACTGCGTCGATCCGCTTATCGCACCGAAGGCGAAGAACCTCGTGTGGCTACGCTCCCCGCTCGACCTGGGGGCCGCTGGCCGCCCGGTCAAGGCCGCGGCGCTCACTTCGCTGGGCTTCGGCCACGTCGGTGCCCTCATTGCCTACGCCCACCCGGGCGTGTTCGAAGAAGCCATCAAGCAGCAGCGCGGTGCTGCCGATGCCGCCGCCTGGCGCGAGCGCGCCGAGGCACGCCTGGCCGCAGGCCACGCGCACTTCGAGGCCGGCATGCTCGGCCGCGCGCCGCTGTTCGAAGTCATCGACGGCCGCCGCCTGCCGCACGCCGACGCCAAGGTGATGATCGACGGCTACGGCCTCGTCGACGCCGACAAGGCCGCGGAAATCTCCATGCTCCTCGATGCCGATGCGCGCCTGGGCGCAAACGGGGAGTTCCCGGGTGCGTAGTCGTTAACTAACTGGCTGGCCAGACCAGCCAGTAGTAGATAGAGCTCAGGCCCGCTTCCTGAAAGGGGAAGCGGGCCTGAGCTTTTGTAGCCGCCACCGAATCGGCCACTACGTTTCAGCTAACGCTCGACCAACTTTTGCTTCTCAACTCCGTTAATCTTTTCCACTCATCCAGCGGCCGAGTGTCATACGAAGCAAAGGACCGTATCAAGCGTCTTTAACAAAACAGTGACTCACGATAAGAGTTATCTGGCGCATTGCGCTCGCAGTCCACCGGGATAACAGCTATCCCGGTGAACTAAGATATCGATCTACCGGGATAAGTCTTATCCCCAATGTGTCGAGCGCATGAGATGAGTCAGCTGTAATGCGACGCTGCAAGAGGGGCCATCGGAAAGCTCACAAGGGACCGTCACTAAACGTGACGGTCCCATCATGGCGCAGGTTAGGTGCCCTTGACGTTGAGGATCTGGCGCAGGGTGTGCTTGACCTCGACGAGCTGGGCGGCATCGGCCATCACGCGGTCGATGTCCTTGTAGGCGTCCGGAATCTCATCGACGAACTCGGCGCCGGGACGGTAGACGATGCCTTCCATGCGTGCGGCAAGGTCTGCCTCGGTGAAGCGAGCCTTGGCCTGGGTGCGCGACATGACGCGGCCGGCGCCGTGCGGCGCAGACTTGAGGCCCGGCGCGTAGCCCTTGCCTTCCACGACGTAGCTGGCGGTGCCCATCGAGCCGGGGATGAGACCGCGGTCGCCCTCATCCGCCTTGATGGCACCTTTGCGCGTGAGCCACACGTTCTTGCCGTAGTGGTTCTCGCGCTGGGTGTAGTTGTGGTGGCAGTTGATGCGCTCGAGTTCAAGCGTCTCCCGGTCCGCGCCGGCCCAGGTGGCGACGCAGTCGAGGAAGCGGTCCATCATCTCATCGCGGTTGAGCAGCGCGAAGTGCTGTGCCCAGTGCAGATCCGAGATGTAAGAGTCGAACTCTTCCGTGCCCTCGACGAGGTAGGCCAGGTCCTTGTCCGCGAGCTGGATCCAGTGCTTCTCGCAGTGGCGCTGCGCGGCCTTGATGTGCTTCTGCGCAATCTTGTTGCCCACGCCGCGCGAGCCGGAGTGCAGGAACAGCCAGACGCGGTCAGATTCGTCGAGGCAGAGCTCAATGAAGTGGTTGCCACCGCCCAGGCTGCCCAGCTGCTGGCGCCAGTGCTTCGAATGGCTGAGATCGACGCCGGTGTCCTGGGCCAGCTGCGCGAGCTCGCGCGTGCGGGCCTCGGTGCGCGGGTCCATGATCCAGCCGTTGTAGTTGCCGGGCGAGAGCGGAATGGAGTCTTCGACCGCAGTGCGCAGGTCCTCGAGAGCGAAGTCCTGGACATCCGCGTGCGTGAGGTGGGTCCGCACGGCAATCATGCCGCAGCCGATGTCCACACCGACGGCCGCCGGGATGACGGCACGCAGCGTGCCGAAGACGGTGCCGACCGAGGAGCCCTTGCCGAAGTGGGCATCGGGCATGAGCGCCACGTGTGGGTAGACGAAGGGCAGGTCAGCGACGAGTTGTGCCTGCGCCACCGTCTTGTCTTCAACAATGGAGGCGAAGTTGTGCAGGCGCATAAGAGAGCCTTTCTCTGCGTTTGCGTAACGCAGTTCGTGAGAAAGGGCCTGCTTGGGCGGCTGACTTATAGGTTTGCGCGCGGGTCGCGCGGCTGGCACCAACGTCCGGGATAAGCAGGGCCGCTTTCCCGAGACATGGTCAAGTCAGCCTGTTAGAAGAGTTGCTTAAAGAGGCGTCCTAGCGGCTGATTGTTATAGGTCATCATCGCGGTTCGCCTCCTTTGCGCTTTCTTGTTCTTCTTTCGGGCTGTTAGTGCTGCGTGTGAGCCTACACCATCGGTGTACAGAATGCGCGCATAAAGAAACCGGTTGATGCCCTTTCGAGTGCCAGCCGGTTTCAGAGGCGCACCGTCAATTTTTCTGACGTTGCACTCGCGGTGTGTTGACCTGAGGTTTAGCGGGACAGCGGTTTAGTGGAAGACCATGCCGCCGTCGACGATGATGGTCTGGCCCGTGATGTAGTCAGAGTCAGGGCCAGCGAGGAAGCCGATGATCTTGGCGACATCCTCGGATTCGGAGAGGCGCCCCAGGGAGATGTCCTTGGTGAACTGCTCCCAGCCCCACTCGGCGGGCTTGCCGGCATTTTCTGCGAGCTCCTCAGCCAGTCCCTTCATGAGCGGAGTCTTGACGATACCCGGCGCGTAAGCGTTGACGGTGATGCCGTCATCGGCGAGGTCGCGGGCGGTGACCTGGGTCAGGCCACGCACGGCGAACTTGGTGGAGCTGTAGAGCGGAATGCCCTTGTTGCCCTTGACGCCGGCCTGGGAGGTGGCGTTGATGATCTTGCCGCCGTGGCCGAGCTCCTTGAACTTTTTGGCCGCAGCCTGGGTGCCCCACAGGACACCCTTGTAGTTGACGTTGAAGATTTTGTCGACATCTTCTTCGGTGATGTCCTCGAGCGGGATCTGCGGAGCGATGCCGGCGTTGTTGACGATGACGTCGAAGCCGCCGAACTCCTTGGTGGTTTCCTCGACTGCGGCGTAGACGCTGTCGCGGTTCGAGGCGTCCACCTGCACCGGAATGATGCCCGCCTCCTTACCGCCGAGCTCCTGCGCAACGTCTTGGGCCAGCTCGAAGTTCCAGTCGCCGAGACCGACCTTGAAGCCATCAGCGAGCAGGCGCTCGACCGCTGCACGGCCGATTCCCTGGCCGCCACCAACGACGAGCGCAACCTTAGTATCCGAAGTCTTAATGTCTGCCATGATGTCCTCCTAGAGGTGGGGAAGTAAAAAGCTCTGTCAGGTCCCACACTATTGGTTTTCTGTGCATATGTCCGTCCAAAAAGAGTGAAAAACTCCTCATTCCTGGTTATGCCCGGTATGAGCAGAATTTTATGGGGTGTGGCTTATGCAACGCTGCAATTCCTTGCATGACTGAGCAAACGCTGCTCTAACAAATGCGCTGAGCACACCTGCACAGAGCCGCATTAGGAGACTGCTCGGCTCCCCGCTATGTTCTTGAACATGTCTTTCGCTCTCTCCCGCGCGGCCGCAGCCTGCGCTACTGCGCTCCTTGCTGCGTCGACCGCCGCCCCAGCACTCGCGCAGTCCTCGAACTTCGCGCCTTCAGAAATTCTGTCCGGACTCGCCCCGGGATTTGAGCCTTCGCAATTCCCGCAAGGCTCCTCAACGGTGCTGCCCAAGGTGGCCGGGACAAATGTCCCGACCACGGACGGCTCGGGCGCACACTTGGTCGAGACCCGCCACGTAGAGAAGAACGTCTACGAAATCGACGTCTATTCACCGTCAATGGATCGCACCATCACCAACTACTACGTGAAGCCGCTCACCGATGCCCCGCGTCCCACGGTGTACCTCATGCAGGGCTCCGAAGGCGGCGAGTTCGGTTCCACGTGGTACACGCAAACCAACTACGAAGATTTCTTCGCCGACAAACCGGTCAACGTCGTCTCCGCCGTAGGTGGGCGTGGCTCACAGTTCGCGGACTGGCGCCGCAACGATTCCGGATTGGGCATGAACAAGTGGATCACGTATTACTCCCAGGAGCTGCCCTACGTCATGGAGCATGAGTTCAACGGCGATGGCCGCTCGGCCATCGCGGGACTATCCATGTCCGGTTCGGCCGCGTTGAACATCGCGACGAAGTCCAATGGCAAGTTCGCAGCCGCCGTGGGCTTCTCCCCGTACCCGGCGCCGTCCTCAGCCGTCGGCCGTGCGTTTAACACCGTGATGACCGCGCGCCTAGGCGGCGACCTCGTCAATGCTTTCGGCTGGCCCGATGACGCAGCGTGGACGGATAACGATCCCTCTGCGCATCCCGAACGCCTGCGCGGAACTAAGGTCTGGGTGACCACCGGAAACGGCACGCCCATGACAAAGGACCCGTATGACTTCGACGACTTCCAGGAGATGCTCGCCGAGACAGTCTCGCGCCCCATGACGGATCAGTTCGTAGCCAAGGCCCGCGCCGCCGGCGTCGACATCACCTACGCGCGGGAGAATTACGGCTCGCACTCTTATGAGTTCTTCGAGCATCAACTGCCGAAGGCGTGGTCGCAGGCTATCGCCCCGGCACTGGGACTTTAAATCGAGCTTCGCGGAAGTCGAACGATAGACTCGATCCCATGACAAAGAGCAACGTGGAATCCTTCGAACTCGACCACCGCCTGGTCAAGGCCCCATACGTACGCGTGGCCAAGCGCGAGCGCCTCAGCGACGACGTGGAGATCATTAAGTATGACCTGCGTTTTTGCCAGCCCAACGAGGAGCACCTGGAGATGCCTACGATGCACTCCATTGAGCACATGATGGCCAACTTTATGCGCGACTACACGGATAAGCTCATCGGCTTCGCGCCGATGGGCTGCCAGACCGGCTTCTACGCCATTACATACAACATGGAGCAAGACGAGCTCCTCATGGCGCTCGAAAATGGCCTGGGCGACATTCTCAAGGCCACCGAAGTTCCGGCCGCCAACGAGCGCCAGTGTGGCTGGGGTGCCAGCCACTCCCTCGAGGGCGCGCAGGAAGCAGCCCGCGCGTACCTCGCGAAGAAGGACGAGTGGCTCGAGGTCATGGCGTAGCGCCACGACTTCACACCGAGCCGGATTTCAGAACAACGAAGCCTCAGATTTTCGAAAAATCTGAGGCTTCGTTGTCGTGAAATGCCGTTGCGAGCGCTTGAAAACTACTCGTCGATGGACACACCCAACCAAATGGGCTCCGGCACGAGCTCGACACCGAAAGCGGCGAGGACGCCAGCCCGGATGTCGCGGGCCAACGCCACGATATCGGCGGCTTTCGCATCGCCGCGGTTCGTGAGGGCGAGCGTGTGCTTCGTGGACAAAGTCGCGGGGCCGGAGCCCGGGTAGCCCTTCGCGAAGCCGGCGCGCTCGATGAGCCAGGCGGCAGAGAGCTTTATTTTCTCGCCGTCCGAGCCTGCGGGGACGGCGTGGCGGGGCATGCGGTCCGCATCCTCGTCGCCGCGGGCTACGCGCACTTTCGACTGAATCACGTCCGCCGTAGAAGAAGAAACGATCGGGTTGGTAAAGAAGGAACCAGCCGACCAGGTGTCGTGGTCGGCGGGGTCGAGGACCATGCCCTTCGAGGCGCGCAGGCGCAGAACGTCGTCGCGCACGGCTGCAACGGGGCGGCGCTCGCCGGGGTTCTGCGTGAGTTGGCCAAAGCGCAGGGGCGTGGACAGGCCGTCGGTGGTCAGTTGCACCTCGATGGCGAGCACGACGCCGCGGCCGGTGAACTTGAGGTTCGAGTAGCGGTAAGACAAGTCCAAAGACGAGGCAGGAACCCAGGCCGCGGAGCGGGTGGCAGATTCGTAGAGGTAGACCTGCGTCAAGACATCGGAGGTCTCCGCGCCGTACGCCCCGACGTTCTGGACGGGAACCGCGCCCGCGTCGCCGGGGATGCCGGAGAGGCACTCGATGCCGCCTAGGCCGCAGTCGACGGTCAACGCGACGACGTCATCCCAGGTAGCGCCTGCATCCGCACGTACGAGGCCGGAGGCGACGTGGACGTCGATGTCCTCGAAGGCAAGGCGCACGACGACGATGTCCTGCGGATCATCGGAGACGAGCAAGTTGGAGCCGCCGCCCACGACCATGTATTTCGTGGAGGTTGCGTCGAGTTCGCGCAGAGCGGACACGGCGGCTTCGGCGGACTCACAGACCACCGTGACCTGCGGCGCGCCACCCACGCGCAGCGTCGTGAGATCGGCGAATGTCTGAGAATCGTTCAAGGAAACGCCGTCAATTGCGGACAGTCGCTGGGTCAGAAATGAATCAAGCACGCCTACCAAGGTAGTCTGAAAACCATGTCAACCCGTAGCGAAAACACCGTAATCATCAATCAGCCGCTCGAGAAGGTCCACCAAGCCTTCACCACCAAGGCATACTGGGAGCACATCGTGGCTACCCTGTCGCCGGAGCCGGGCGAGGTCCACGAGTTCACCGAGAACCAGGCCGTCCTCTTCGAGGTTCTGCCCACTACCCTCCTGCCGGAGGCCGTGCGCGCCATGGTGTCCCAGTCTCTCAAGGTCAAGCGCACCGTCACCATCGGCGAGGTCGCCGCTGACCAGCTGTCCAACTCCTTCGTCGCTGACGTCAAGGGCACCCCGGTCGACTTCAAGGGCGATATCACGTACAAGGCAGAGGGCGAGGATAAGACCGTCGCCTCTTACGTCTCCGAGGTCTCCGTCAACATCCCGATGATGGGCGCTGCCATCGAGCCGAAGGTCGCCGAGGCTCTGGGCGAGCTCTACCAGAACGAGGCCGACCTCACTTCCCAGTGGATCGAAGCAAACCTCTAAAAATCTGTAACCCGAATGGCCGACCACGCGCATAATCTCCGGGCCGCCGCCCGCGCGGGTCGGCCTTTTGGCGTCATTACCCGCGGTACCACCAACCAGAATCGCCTTCGCAAGTGCGACCGCTGGATGGTCGCACACCCGCAGATTTCGTCTTTACTCCGGGCACAGCTTGCTGGGCCCGCCGATGCCGCCCCCTTGGCGTTGGATGTCGGCTACGGCGCGTCCCATACAACGACGTGTGAATGGGCACGGTGGCTACGCACCGTGCGCCCCGACGTGCGGGTCACAGGCCTAGAGATCTCACCGGAGCGCGTGTTGCCGCCGCGCGAGGGCGTGACGTTTGAGCTCGGCGGATTCGAGCTCGCGGGCTATCGTCCACAGCTGGTGCGAGCGTTTAATGTGCTGCGTCAGTACGACGTGAACCAGGTCCATAAGGCCTGGGAGACCGTCACCGAGCGCCTAGCGCCCGGCGGGTTCTTCGTCGAGGGCACGTGCGACGAGCTGGGGCGGCGGTGCGCGTGGATTCTGTTGAACGCAGAGGGACCACAGACGCTCACGCTCGACTGGGATCCGTTCGAGCTCGAGACGCCGTCGGAGGTCGCGGAACGCCTGCCCAAGGCGCTCATCCACCGCAACGTGCCGGGCGAGCCCATTCACGAGTTCCTCGCGGCGGCGGATCAGGCATGGGCGAATAACGCGGGCTGGGCGCCGCACGGGCCGCGGGTGCGGTGGCGACACACGCATGCGGAGCTCGTGGCCGACGGCTGGCCGCTCGTGCCGCAGCGCCGCCGCTACTGCGACAATTGGCTCACCATCGACTGGGCGGCAGTTGCGCCACGGGCGTAACACGGGCACCATTGTTAACCATGTCTGCTTCGTCTGGAAAGAATTCCGTGGGGGCACGCGTCTGGCGCGTTGTGCTCATCGTGCTCGTCGCTCTCCTCGTGCTCGCTCTTCTCGTGGAGTTCGGCCTGCGCTGGTTCATGTCTTCACAGATGACGAAGCAGTTCGACGAACAAGGCGCAGAAGGCGCCAGCGTCAGCTTTGGCGCGACGCCGCTCCTCTTCGGTCTCGCACGCGGCGAGGTGAGCGAGATGAACATGGATACGCCCTCGACGCTCATGATCGACAAGGAAGCGAAGACCATCGAGGGCCAGCCCGCCACGAAGATCCACATGGAGGGCATGACCATGAGCCAGGACCCGGTCGCGCGGTCGTTGCAGACGACCACGACGCTGCCCACGGACTACCTGCTCGTCACGCTCCAAAACCAGATTGCGGAGCGCTCCGGTCAGGACATGCTCGGCGATATCGTCATGACGAACCTCACCACGAATGACGCGGAAGACGTCGTCGACGTCGAGTTCGCTGGCGGCCTGTTCACGCTCACCCTCAAGCCGGAGGCCCGTGACGGCGCGCTCGCCTTCGAGGCCACCGGCTCCAAGCTGCTCGCGTGGGATCTGCCGGAAGAGGTCACCCACCAGATTTCGGATGCACTGAGCGAGGGTCTGAAGAACCAGGTTGCGGGCGATACCATGCGCATCGACCGCGTGGACGTTGGCGCCGGCGACATCACGATCGATATCTCGGGCGAGAACGTCAAGCTCAACGAGATGGGCGAGCAATTCGGCGGCGCAGCGCCGACGGAGGCGCCGGCCACCGCGCCTGCGAACGCCTAAGGACGAACGAGTGCCGCGGCGCCAGCCCCGAGCGCGGCGACGGCGGCATCGTCATCGTCGGCCCAGGCGACAACCTCAAGGGCTGCGTCGACTGGGGCGTACGCGATGACGCGCTCATAGCCCGCGGTCGCGGCGAGCTCGGCGAGCCTCGCTGCAGAAAGCGCTCCCTCTGCGGGGAGCAGGAGACCGAGCTCGGCGGGGCGGGGGCAGGCCTCGCGCACCGCGATGAGATCGGCGAGGACAGAATTGGGATCGGCGTTCGTGTCGTCGACGCTCACCCATGCTTCGTGCGCGCCTTGTTGGATGGCGAGACGGGCCTCGGAGGCCTTAATGAGGCTGTGGTGGCGGCCGGTGGGATAGCCTGCGACGGCGACAACGCGCTCATTACCGGCTCGCAGGGCGTGTGCGATATGCGTGGGCGGGACGACGATGCCGCGGTAGCCGGTGGCGTCCCAGGCGAAGCTCGCCTGGGCGTCTGCCGCCCAGCGGTAGGTGCGGGCGGCGAGCCAGGCGGCATCGGAAAGCTCGGCTACCATGCGTTGTTGGCGCCGCCGATGATGTCCTTGAGCTGCGGGCGCACGTCAAACCAGTACAGGCCGACGATGACGGCGCCGACCCAGGTGAAGATGGACAGGCCCGGCATGGGGATGAGCAACACGAAGGCGGACACACCCACGAGCGCGGCCCACACGGCCTTGGGCTGGCGGTCGCCGACCTCAAAGGCGTCTGGGCGCGTCATAAGGATGAGGACAAAGCCGACGAGACCGGCGATGCCCACGGCGGCGTAGAGGCCGTAATAGAGCAGGTTCATGCCGTTGAGGACGGCCGAGGTAAAGGACATACAGTGCTTCCTTTGCGAGAGGGTCTAGGCGTACGGGGACTGCCCGGGATCGTCACTAGAGATTACTTCGCCTTCGACCACGCTGTCATCTGCGCTGGGCTTGGGCTGCTGCGCCTCCTTGGTGCCGAAGGTAGTGCGCACCTCCGTGGCGGCCTCGGAGAAGGAGTCCTTGGCCTTGGCGACGGACTCGGAGCCCGCGGTGGCCTCGACGCTGCGGCGTAGGACGCCGCCCCACTCCTTGGCTGCGGCCGTGGCCTTGTCCTTCAGCGAGGCATCGGCCGGCGTGGCCTCCTGCGGGTGGGCGGCGCGGTCTGCCTTGACGTTCTCGCCGAAGGTCTTCGCGACCTCCGCGACGGAGGCGCCGGCGGCCTTGACTGTTTCAGACTGGGACAGTTTCTTGAGGTTGTCCATGACACTCATGGCTGGTCCTTTCTCTGTGGGTATCAAGTAGCAAGTAGTACCAAGTGTAGGCGGGACGCGGGCAGACGGGACGGTTTAAGCCATCCCAGATGACTTAAGTGAGAAGGAGGAAGAGTTGGTTCGCGCTGTAGATGGCCAAGCCCGCGAAGCCACCCACGAGGGTGCCGTTCAAGCGAATGAACTGGAGGTCCTTGCCCACCATGAGCTCGATATTCTCGCTGGCCTCCGTGGCATCCCAGCTCTTGATGGTCTCGGGGATAATGCTCACAAGGTCCGGCGCGAACTTCTCAGCGAGGTAGCGGGCAGCCTTGTCCACGAGCTCGCCCAGCTCCGCCATCTTTTCGGGGTCCGCGAGCAGGCGCTGGCCATACGCGTCGAGCTCGGTCTCGATCTTCGTGCGCAGCAGCGAGGTTTCGTCTTCGAGCATCTCCACGAGCGTGGCGGAGACGGACGCCCAGATGGCTTCAGGGGCGCGCTGCATGCGATCGGAGGCGAGAACGTCGGCCTTGATGCCCTCGACCTTGGCGATGAGCTGCGGGTCCCACTGAAGATCCTGCGCGAGCTTGGAGAGGTTCCGCCGGATGGCCAGGCGCGCGTCGTGGTTGGAATCCGCGACGACCTCGTCCGCGAAGCCGACGAGCTCCGCGTAGACCTTCTCGCCCACGAGGTTGCGGGCAAAACGCGGGGCCCAGCCAGGCATGCGTTCATCGATAGTCGTGACCACCGTGTCCTCCATGGTGAGGATCTTGGCGTGCGCCCAGGCAATAAGATCATCCTCGAGCGGACGAGCCTTACCTTCGGCGATGAAGGATTCCAGCACGCGCCCGGCGGGCGGTCCCCACTCCGGTTCCATGGCACGGTCGATGATCTGGGATTGGATGAGCGTCGCCGCATCCTGCGGATCGATGTCGCGGATAACGGAGGCCAAGCGCGTACCGATGACTTCCGAAGCGTAATGGGCATTGCCCTCCCCTGTGATCCATTCCGCAGCCTTGCGAGGCACGTCCCACTCGTGGATCTTGCCGCTCAGCGCATCAGGCGTCAGGAAATTCTCCTCGACGAACTCGCTCAGCGCGTCGCCCACCTTGTCCTTGTTTTCCGGGATGAGCGCCGTATGCGGAATCTTCAGGCCCATCGGATGCCGGAAGAGCGCGGTCACCGCAAACCAATCCGCGAGGCCACCCACCATGCCGGCCTCCGCGAAGGCGCGCAGGTAACCCACCCAGCCCGGGGCGCCCCCGGCCGTGTGCTGCCACCACGAGCAGCTGAGGAACACCACGGCGGCGAGCACGAGCAGCAGCAGCATGTAGCGCTTCCAACGGCGCAGCTCGGCGCTGCGGGCGTCCTGGTTACTCGGGGCAGGAACGAACGGAGAGGTGGGCTCGGCGGCGCGGTGCGTCATGGTCATCCTTTCGCGCCCTCGCGGGGACACGGGGCAGGGGTCCTTGTTAGTGGCGAAAATCTCGAAACTAGGGTGCATAAAACCCCCGCGCCCGGGGTGGGCAGCGGGGGTGAATGCGTGCGTGAGGAATTAGTTCACGCGGCCAGTCTCCTGACGGTACTGGCGGTAGAAGCGGCGACCAAAGGTCACCAGCGCCACAGCGGCGACGGAGACGATGATAGTCGCAGCGATACCGATATAGAGGGTGATCTGTGCCTGGTTCCCCTCGGATGAGGAACCGCCCCAGAACATGCCGGAGGACACACCCCAGATGATGGTGCCGGCTGCCGGCAGAATGCCCAGGATAAGGCCCATGCCGATCCACGTAGAGGCGCGCAGCAGGGAGGAGTGCGGAGCACCGAAGGAGACGGGATCGTAACCCTCGATGTAGCCGTCCTGGATCTTGTAGGAGAAGTCGGGGTAGGTCTCCTCCAGGTAATCAGCTACTGCATGATTGTCGCTCATGGCTGACACTTTCTCTCGTTTCTTTTAACTTCAGTAACAGACTATAGCACCCACGCGAAGGCTTTTCGCGCGGGTACAGCGTCATTTTAGTCGTCCTTGCCACGCAGAGCCGCGCGAGCGCGCTCACGGGTGACGGCACTCACTGCGGTCAGCGGAACGCCGGCCGGGCAGACATCGGCACACTCGCCGTAAAGAGAGCAGTGACCGAAGTTGGTCTCCAGGTCATCGACCATGTTGCGGGCGCGACGGCCACGCTCTTCCTTGCCCAGCGGCATGAGGGAGAGGTGCACCAGCTTGGCGCCAGTGAACAGGTGGGCTGCACCGTTCGGGCAGGCGGCGACGCAGGCGCCACAGCCGATGCAGGCCGCGTGGTCGAGGGCGTACTCAGACGTCTCGTGGTTGACGTGGAGGGTATCCGCATCCGGGGCGGTACCGCCCATGATGGAGACGTAGCCGCCCTGCTCCATGACGTGGTCCAGCGCGGCACGGTCGACGATCATGTCCTTGATGACCGGGTATGCGGCGGAGCGCATCGGCTCGATCTTCAGGGTGTCGCCGTCCTTGAATTGGAACAGACGCTGCTGGCAGGTCGGGGTGTTCTGGCCCGGGCCGTGGGGGCGGCCGTTGACCTGCAGACCACAGGTACCGCAAATACCTTCGCGGCAGTCAGAGGCGAACGCGAACGGCTCCTCGCCGCGCTCGATGTAGCCCTCGTTGACGTGGTCCAGCAGCTCCAGGATGGACATCTGCTCTGCTGCGTCATCGACCTGGACATCCTCAAAGTGTCCTTCTTCAGTCGGTCCGGCCTGACGCCAAATCTTCAGGTTAAGTTTCATTACTTGTAGTTCCTTGTCATCAGCGGAATCGAATCGAAGTACAGCGGCTCAGCGTGGCGAATGAACTCGCCCTCAGCTGCACCGGGCTCCCATGCAGACACGAAGCACCAGTTCTCGTCGTCACGCGCAGCCTCGCCATCCTCGGTGAGGTGGTCGTCGCGGAAATGGGCGCCACAGGACTCGTCGCGGTCGAGAGCGTCAACGCACATGAGCTCGCCCAGGTCGATGTAGTCGGCCACGCGCAGGCCGTACTCGAGCACCTGGTTCATGTCGTTGGCAGCACCCGTGATGCGGACGTTGGCCCAGAAGTCAGCGCGCAGGGCGCGGATCTTCTCGATGGCGACCTTGAGGTCCTCGATGTTGCGGGACACGCCGCAACCCCAGTAGAGGATCTCACCCAGCTGGCGGTGGTAGTACGCCGGGCCGTGCGGGTTCTCGCCGCGAATGCCCATGAGGCGGTCGATGCGCGACTGTGCGCGGTTCAGAGCCTCGACAGCCTCAGCAGAGTCCTCAGCCAGCTTGGCCTCGCCAAGGTGGTCAGCCAGGTAGTTCGGGATGGTAAACGGCAGGGTGAACCAACCATCGACGGAAGCGGACAGCAGGGAGTTGGCACCCAGGCGGTTCGCGCCGTGGTAGGTCCAGGAGCACTCACCGGCGGCGAAGAGACCGTCGATGGAGGTCATCTCGTTGAAGTCCGTCCACAGGCCACCCATGGTGAAGTGGCAGGTCGGTGCGATACGCATCGGCGTCTCGTACGCGGACTCACCGATGGCCTCTTCGTACATCTCGATGAGGTTGGAGTAGCGCTCACGGATGACGTCCTTGCCCAGACGCTCGATGGCGTCGCGGAAGTCGAGGTACACCGAGTTGTGCAGCGGTCCAACACCCAGGCCCTTGTTGATCTGCTGGGAGATGGCGCGGGACGCAACGTCACGCGGGACGAGGTTACCGAAGGCCGGGTAGCGGCGCTCGAGGAAGTAGTCGCGCTCCTCTTCCGGAATCTCGTTGGCCGGGCGGTCGTCGCCTTCCTTCACCGGCGACCAAATGCGACCGTCGTTACGGAGAGACTCCGACATGAGGATCGTCTTGGACTGCCACTCGGAGTTGACCGGCAGGCCCGTCGGGTGGAACTGGATGAACGCCGGGGATGCGAAGTACGCGCCCTGCTCGTAGGCACGCATGATGGCGCCTGCGTTGGAGTTCTTAGCCAGCGTGGACATGTGGTAGACGTTGCCGTAACCACCAGTGCCCAGGATGACGGAGTGACCGGTGAAGGCCTTGAGCTCACCCGTAATCAGGTTGCGGGTGACAATGCCGCCCACGCGCTTCTTACCACCGTCGTTGTAGGTGATGATGTCCTGCATGTCGTGGTGCGCGAAGAGCTCCACGTTGCCCAGACCGATCTGGCGGTAGAGCGCCGAGGTCGTGGACAGCTGCAGCTGCTGACCCGTTTGGCCACGGGTGTAGTAGGTACGAGAGACCTGAACACCACCGAAGGAACGGGTAGCGAGGGTTCCGCCGTACTCACGAGCGAACGGAGCGCCAATGGCGTTCATGTGGTCGATGACACGCACGGACTCGTAGGCCAGGCGCCAGCAGTCGGACTCGCGGCAACGGTAGTCGCCGCCCTTGACGGTGTCCTTGGTGTGGCGGTACGCGGAGTCATTGTCGACCTTCTTGTGACGCGAGGAGTTCACGCCACCCTGGGCGGCGATGGAGTGCGCACGGCGCGGGGAGTCGTGGTAGGTGAAGACCTTCACGGTGTAGCCCAGTTCGCCGAGGGCAGCGGCGGCAGCACCAGCGGACAGGCCGGTACCGACGACGAGGATCTCAAACTTGCGGCGGTTGAGCGGGGAGACCAGCTGCATGTGGTCCTTCTGGTGGTCCCACATGTCGCGCATCGGCACGCCGTGCGGCTCGTGAGATTCCAGAATGGTGCCTGCGGTCACGCCCGGAACGATGGACTGCGGGTGCGTGAAGTTCGGGTGCTCGCGCTTCAATTCAGTAGTAGTCATGGGTTTACAACGCTCCTTTAAGAGACCCAGCCAAAGGCGACGGACAGCGGCATGATGATGTTGCCCAAGCAGACGACCGCCGGGATGATGTAGGCCAGAACCAGGAAGGTCTGGCGCCACTTACGGCCGGTGATACCCAGGTCAGACGCAGCAAGGCGGATGCCGTGGGTCAGGTGCAGGAACAGGCAGCACATCGCGATGACATAGACGATCGTCACGGGCCAACGGCTAAACGTTGCCAGCATATTGGCCTTCACGGCGCCGTGCTCGAAGGCCGCGGATGCGACCGGGGCTGCGCCAATGGTCAGGTCCAGCAGGTGGAAGATGACGAAGAGCAGCAGGACAACGCCGGTGACGATCATGGTCTTCGTGGCGAAGGAATCCAGGCCACCCATGAGGTTCGTGCGCTTGAACTTGCCGCGAGACTGCTTGGAACGGGCGGTAAGAGCGAATGCGCCATAGACGTGGCCCACCAGGCAGGCGAGCAGCACAATACGGAACATCCACAGGAACGCGCCGTGCGGGAGCAGCGGCTCACCCAGGGAGCGCAGGTACTCGCCGTAGACGTCGAGCGCCGGGGCGCCGTCGTGGTTCGGCAAGTAGAGCTTGAGGTTGCCGGCCATGTGACCGACAACGAAAAGCGCAAAGATGAGGCCAGTGATGGCCATGGTCAGCTTGAGTACCCAGCTCGGAACGCCCGGCTTGGTACGCACAGTTTCATTAGTGATGCGGCCGTGAGCGAGAGCCTCACGGTCAGGATTTCTTACAGTCATGACACCTCCATAGTCGCCCCTTAGATTAACCCGCTGAACTGCTGGTTACTATTCGATTTTGAGTCAAGAATGAGCGATCCCGGCGCATGCCCATTTCCGTATTAAATACATTAGGCATGGATCGCCTAAGTCACAGATGTTAAAACTTGCAACACGCTTGGGGACTTAGATTTACGAAACGGTTGTGTTGCGTATTTATACACACTGATGTGACTTTCCTCACCCGAGTAGCGAAACGTGAAAGTCTTCCCCCTTTAGG
Organism: Corynebacterium sp. SA-MJD20WY100; assembly: GCF_039822565.1. Lineage (NCBI taxonomy): Bacteria > Bacillati > Actinomycetota > Actinomycetes > Mycobacteriales > Corynebacteriaceae > Corynebacterium > Corynebacterium sp. SA-MJD20WY100. The sequence continues at coordinate 172,326 of NZ_JBCJKS010000001.1, forward strand.
TATCAATCTTTCGCACGATCCACCCCCGAATGTCCGGCTCGCAAACTTACTTCACAGAAGTTGTGCAAATTTTGCGGATCGCTCACGGGGTTCCAGGTAGCCTAGCTCACATGTCCAAGACCTACGTCGGCTCCCGCCTCCGCCAGCTCCGCCGCGAACGAGATCTTTCCCAGGCCTCGCTCGCGTCGACGCTCGGCCTGTCCGCCAGCTACGTCAACCAGATCGAACATGATGTCCGTCCACTCACCGTGCCGGTCCTCATGAAGATCACGGAGGTCTTCGGCGTCGACGCCACGTTCTTCTCTCGCGACGATGATTCCCGTCTCCTCGCCGAAATCCAGGACGTCATTCAGGACCAGGAAATCTCCCCCTCGCCGGTCGAGCTTCAGGAACTTTCGGAACTCGTTTATAACCACCCGTCCGTCGCACGCACGCTCGTCGACGTCCACCGCCGTTACCGCACCATACGCGATAAGCTCACGCTGGTCACGGACACGCGGCGTAGTGGCCCCGGTGCGCAAACGCTGTCCATGCCACATGACGAGGTCCGCGATTTCTTCTATGCCCGGCAGAACTATTTCGACAATCTCGACCACCAGGCCGAGCGTCTCGCCCACGACCTGAACATCGCAGAGTTCGGAATCCGCGACACCGAGGCGGCCATTGCCACGCGCCTGCGCGAGAAACACAATATTGAGATCCGCACGCAGCCCGACCTCGGCGATACGCTCCACCGCTTCAACCCGGAGACCGGCACGCTCGAGCTCGCCGCGCGGCTGAGCACCGGACAGCGCGCTTTCCGCATGGCCGCGGAGCTCAGCTACCTTGAGGCCGGCTCGGATATCTCTACGCTCGTGTCGCACGAGCCCTTCACATCCGAGGCCTCCGTGAATCTTGCCAAGCGTGGCGTCGCCAGTTACTTCGCGGCCGCCACTCTCCTGCCCTACGGCCTCATGCATTCCCAGGCTGAGACAGCCGGCTACGACATCGAGTACCTCTGCCAAGTCTTCGGCGTGGGCTATGAGACGGTCGCCTCCCGCCTCTCCACGTTGCAGCGCCCCAATAAGCGAGGAATCCCCTTTACCTTCGTTCGCGTCGACCGCGCCGGCAATATGTCCAAGCGCCAGTCCGCAACTGGCGTGCACTTCGCCAACTCGGGCGGCACCTGCCCGCTCTGGTGCGTCTACGAGTCCTTCGCCCAGCCTGAGGTCATCGTCCGCCAGCTCGCTCAGATGCCCGACGGGCGCAACTACCTCTGGGTCGCGCGCGCCGTCCGCCACCACCAGAGCCGCTTCAGCGACACCAATAAGCTCTTCGCCATTGGCCTCGGCTGCGAGTCCCGCCATGCAGATCGCACGGTCTACGCCGCGGGGCTGGAGCTTTCCGATGCCGCCGCAACGCCCATCGGCGCCGGATGTCGCACGTGCCCGCGCACCAATTGCGCCCAGCGCGCCTTCCCCGCCATCAACGAGTCGCTCGACATCGACGCGCACTCCTCCACCATCGCCCCGTACTAGCGCGCTTCCAGGCGCACGCGCCCTCCGGACTCCGCACCCCGGACGGCATCTCCCCGTAGCGCCAGTCCCCGCGCAAAGATAAGGCCCTTCCACGTAGTTCAGATGAACTACCCGGAAGGGCCTGTGTTCTGCGTGCGCAGTTTAGAGGTTGATCATGTGGCCGCCGATGCCCTCGGCAGCTTCCTTCATGGCCTCAGACAGCGTCGGGTGGGTGTGGACGTTGCGTCCGATTTCCTCAGCCGTGAGGTCGAAGCGCTGTGCCAGGGTGAGCTCCGGAAGCAGCTCGGAGACGTTGGCACCGACCATGTGTCCACCGATGAGCTCGCCGTACTCGCCATCAGCAATGAGCTTGACGAAGCCTGCGGTCTCGTTGAGACCGGCAGCCTTGCCGTTTGCGGAGAACGGGAAGGTAGCGACCTTGATCTCGCGGTCCGGGAACTTCTCGCGAGCGGCTTCTTCGGTGTAGCCGAAGGAGGCGACCTGCGGGTTGCAGAAGGTCGCGCGTGGCAAGTTCATGTAATCGCCCAGGATCTGGGTCTCCGCGCCAGCGATAACCTCGGCGGCGATAACACCCTGCGCCTCAGCCACGTGTGCCAGCTGCAGCTTGGCCGTGACGTCGCCGATAGCGTAGATGTGCTCGACGTTCGTGCGCATGTAGTCGTCGATCTCAATGGCACCGCGCTCGGTGAGCTTGACGCCAGTGTTCTCCAAGCCAAAGCCCTCAACGCGCGGGGCGAAGCCGATGGAGACCATGCAACGCTCAACGGTAAGCGAGTCCGTCTTGGAGCCGTCCTTGGACTCGACCTCGACGGTAACGTCGGAGCCGTTGTCCGTGATGGACGTGGTCTTGTAGCCGGTGAGCAGCTTCACGCCGAGCTTCTTGTACTGCTTGGCGATCTCCTTGGAGACGTCCTTGTCCTCATTCGGCAGGACGCGGTCCATGAACTCGACGATGGTAACGTCCACACCGTAGTTAGCCAGGACGTAGGCGAACTCCATGCCGATCGCGCCGGCGCCCACGATAACCATGGACTTCGGAGCCTCTTCTTTAAGGATCTGCTCCTCGAAGGACACGATGTTGCCGCCGATTTCCACGCCCGGCAGGGAGCGGACAACGGAGCCAGTGGCGATAATGCAGTCGTCGAAGGTGACGGTCTTGCCCTTGTCGTCACCCTCGGTGATCTCGATGGTGTGTCCGTCCTTGAACGAGCCCAGACCGTTAATCTCCTGGATCTTGTTCTTGCGCATGAGGAAGTGCACGCCCTTGACGATGCCTGCAGAAACCTTGCGGGAGCGCTTGTGCGCCACACCGTAGTCGAAGGACACCTCACCCGAGATACCAAAGTCCTTGGCCTCAAAGTTGAAGGTGTGGGCAACCTCAGCGTTCTTAAGCAGCGCCTTGGACGGGATGCAGCCCACGTTGAGGCAGATTCCGCCCCAGTACTGCTTCTCGATAACGGCAACCTTCTTGCCCAGCTGTGCTGCGCGGATGGCGGCAACGTAGCCACCGGGGCCCGCGCCGAGTACTACAACGTCATAATGTTCATTAGTCACGCACTACAGGATACTAATCCTCTCCCCCTTTTGTCTTTTCTTCCCCCAAACGCGCCCCCTCCCGCGCCGCGTCCCCGCGCACAGACACCACCAAGAGACAACGAACGCGCGCCGCCACCCCCTCGAAACGGGGGCACGCGACGCGCGGAAACGGGGATTCAAGCCCCAGGCGCTGAAACCGAACTTAGATGAGACCGAAGTCGAGCAGCGCCATAGAAAGGTTGGAGGAGCCCATGTGGACGAACGGGCCGAGAGCGTTGTTGATAGCCAGAATGATGCTGTCAAAAGACATGATGAAATTTCCTTTGGAAGGTCAGGTGTTCTTCGCCGACATAGAGCGACGCGGCCTCGCGCAACACGGGGTCTCTATCTTTACTTGTCGCTACCGTCAGCGCGGGCGTTACCTCCCGGCGCGAACGCGCCACGGCGATGCCACCCACAAATGGTCCCTGAAATTATGACACAAACGCCACTTCAGTACCAGGGGTAACAATTTTTACCTGTTAAACTCTTGTCACAATCGCGTGGACTGTGGCACCAACCAGGTCGCCGCCAGCCCATACGTCTCCTCGCCCACCAGATCTCGTCGCTCCACCATCAGGCGCACCACCCCCGTCAAAACCGGTCGCGCCTGAGATTTCATAAAGGCTTGATAACGATGGACGGATAGACAACGATGTTTCAAGAAGATGCACATGGATCTCTACGTGCCCGTCAAGGTCGCCCACCAGCACCGCACGGACTCGCCAGGAAATACACAGGAAGCCACCACATGAAGTTCTTGAGGACTCTCACCACGACCTCCGCCGCGGTCGCGCTCACTCTCGGCCTTGCCACCGCTCCCCTTGCCCAGGCCGACGACAAGATGGCCCCCGTCGCCGCTGCAGACGCAGCCAGCCGCTGGAACGTCGACAGCTTGGACCAGGTCGACCGCTCTCAGCTCTCCGTCATCAAGCAGTACGACAACGTCCTGCCGTTCATGGCAGAGAAGGGCCTCATCACCAAGGACGGCAACGACTACGTCCGCGGCGCCGATGACAAAATCAAGATGACGGTCACCCCGAAGAACGAGAAGTGGCGCTGGCTTTCTGACGTCAACAATTCAAAGGGCAAGGTCAAGTTCATGACGGCCACCTCGCCGTCCATGAACAACCGCGAGGTCCCGCTCGCCGTCATCACGCCCACCGGCAACTTCGATGCAGCACGTCCGACCATCTACCTGCTCAACGGCGCTGGCGGCGCAGAGCAGGGCATGGACTGGCTCTACATGACCAGCGGCGAGGAGGGTAAGACCAACCTCGTCGACTTCTACAAGTCTAAGAACGTCAACGTCGTCGTGGTCCAGGCCGGTGCCTTCTCCTACTACACGGACTGGTACAACTCGCCGCACCCCACGGACACGGTAGAGACCCGCACGTACCTGCCCGGCCCCCAGAGCTGGGAAACCTTCCTCACCAAGGAGCTGCCGGGACCGCTCGAGGGCGAGCTGGCCAAGGATGCTCCGGAGGATCAGTCCACCGCCACTGACGGCGCAACCGTGAACGCCCACATCAACGGCAACGGCATGCGCGCCATCGCCGGCATGTCCATGTCCGCGACCTCCGCGCTCCTCCTCGCCGAGCACAACCCGGGCTTCTACAACGCCGTCGGCTCCTACTCTGGTTGTGCCGCGACCTCCACACCGATGACGAACTTCTACGTTGGTCTCACCGTCAACCGCGCCAATAACGCGACGCCGGAGCAGATGTGGGGCCCGCGCGGTGGGGAGTACAACCGCTTCAACGACGCGCTCATCAACTCCAACAACCTGAAGGGCACGCACACCTACGTCTCCGCTTCGACCGGCCTGCCGGGCGAACACGAAAACCTGTCCTCGATCGCGGAGAAAAACGGCGGCGACCTGTCCTCCGCATTCAAGTCCTCGTCCACGCTCGTCGTCGAAGGCGGCGCCATCGAGGCCGCAATGTTCGACTGCACCACCCAGCTCAAGCGCAAGATGGACCGCGAGGGCATCGACGCTGACTGGAACTTCCGCGCAACCGGCACCCACTCCTGGCCGGGCTGGAAGGAAGACATCTGGAAGTCCTGGCCGACCTACGCTGCCGCGTTCGGCCAAGATGCGTCCACCGAGGTGCCGACCGCAACTCCGGAGGCATCGGAAGACCGCTCTGCCGCCCCGCAGGCTGCCAACGCCGAGACCGTCGAAAAGCTCTCGCCGACCGCTGAGAAAGAGAACGAAGCCAACGCTGCCGAGCGCAACACCGGCGCGCTCAACAACGTCACCGACGCTGCCGCGGCCGCCGCAGACGCCCTCACCAACGGCACCGACACCGCTGACGATCTCGCCGCGACCAACTAAACCTCTCACTGCAAGGAATATTGACCCTCATGAAGCGCTTTACGTCCTTCCTCGCGGCAACGTCTGTGGCCGCCACGCTGGCTACCGCCACCCTCGTCCCGGCAAGCGCTGCGGTTCTCACGCCGCAGCAGGTCGCCGGTGACACCCCGGTCTCGCAGGTGGGCGATCTTCAGGTCACCGACGCCGTCGCTAGCCAAGCGTGGTTTAAGAAGTTCGGCAACGACCCGCGCGTGCTCAAGCTGCAGGCCACCTCGCCAGCCATGAACGGCCGCGCCATCCCGCTCGCCGTCATCCCGGCGGGTGAGGCGAACCGCCCGACCATCTACCTGCTCAACGGTGCCGGTGGCGCCGAGCAAGACGCTGACTGGGCCACCCTGTCCCAGGTCGTGGACTTCTACGCCGATAAGAAGGTCAACGTCGTCATCCCACAGGCTGGCGCGTTCTCCTACTACACGGACTGGGTCCAAGACCCGAACGGCAAGTACTTGAACGGACCGCAGAAGTGGGAGACCTTCCTCACCAAGGAGCTGCCGGGACCGCTCGAGCAGCGCTTGGAGGCCAATAACAAGCGCGCGATTGCTGGCATGTCCATGTCCGCAACCTCCGCGCTGCTGCTCGCCGAGCACAACCAGGGCTTCTACGACGCCGTCGGCTCCTACGCTGGCTGCGCGCAGACCGCCGCGCCCATGCAGTACGAATTCCTGCGCCTCACTGTCAACCGTGGCGGCGGCCAGCCGGAGCAGATGTGGGGCCCGATGGGTGGCGACTATAACCGCTACAACGACGCGTACCTCAACGCTGAGAAGCTGCGCGGCTCGGAGCTCTACATCTCCGCAGCCTCCGGGCTTGCGTCCGAGACTGACCTTCCGGAGTACTACCTCAAGCAGGGCATGAACCCGGCCGTCGTCGCTGTCGGTGTCACCCAGCTCGTCGTCGAAGGTGGCGTCATCGAGGCCGCCGTCAACCACTGCACGCACAACCTCAAGGCCAAGCTGGACAAGTCCGGCATCGGCGCGGACTACAACTTCCGCACCATCGGCACGCACTCCTGGCCGGGCTGGCGCCAGGACCTCGAGGCATCCTGGGGCACCTTCTGGCGCGCGTTCTACGCCAAGTAAATCCGGCGTAGTCTCCACCGACTCACAGTCGGCACTCCGCGGGCGGTAGAGTTTCAAGCATTATGACAACGCTTGACTCTCTCGCCCGCGCGGGCGTTTTTCTCAAGGAACCTGCCCGCGATCCGTACACTTCTGTCGAGTACAACCTGGGTTTTACCGTCGAGCATTATCGCCTCGATCTCACCTATAACGTCGAGCCCAATCGTCTCCAGGGCGAGGCCACGTTGCGCCTGCGCGTCGGCGACGAGCCGCTGGAAAGACTCACCGTGGACCTCGCAGGAGCGATGGTCGCCCGGCGCGTAAGCGCGAAGGGCGCGCATGTCGCGAAGTTCCGCCAGTCGAACGGCAAGCTCCGTGTCTCCTTCAGCGATGAGCTCGCCGCCGGAGCGGAGCTCGATCTTGTTATTCGCTACGGTGGTACCCCGCGCCCGCTGCGCACAGCATGGGGCGAGATCGGCTGGGAGGAGACGGAGTCGGGCTCCCTCGTGGCGAGCCAGCCATGCGGCGCGCCCAGCTGGTTCCCGTGCGATGATACGCCCAGCGCGAAAGCGCCCTACGACATCATCATCACGGCGGAGTCCCCGTTTACCGTCGTGAGCAATGGCGAGCTCGTCTCCCACAAGCGCTCCGGATCTATGACGCGCTGGCATTACCGGACCTCGCACCCCATGGCGACGTACCTCGCCACGGTCATGGTGGGCGAGTTCACCGAGATGAAGCTTGGGCCGGATACCCGCGCCTGGGCCCCGGCGGAGCTCCAGTCTCAGGTCCGCGAGGCCTTCGCCGAGCAACAGGAGATGCTTGACTTTTTCGCGGAGACCTACGGCGCTTATCCCTTCGACGATTACCAGGTCGTCGTCACCGAGGACGAGCTCGAGATCCCGTTGGAAGCCCAGGGCCTGTCCATCTTCGGCGCCAACCACACGAACGGCAGCTTCGAGCGGCTCATCGCCCACGAGCTCTCCCACCAGTGGTTTGGCAATTCCTTGGGCCTGGCCGCCTGGCGCGATATTTGGCTCAACGAGGGCTTTGCCTGCTACTCCGAGTGGCTCTGGGGCGAGCATTCCGGCGGCCCCACCGCGCATGAGACCGCACGTTCCCACTACGATGTCCTCACCCGGAAGAAGAAGGACATTCTCGTTGCCGATCCCGGCACGGGCGCCATGTTCGACGACCGCGTCTATAAGCGCGGGGCGCTCACCCTCCACGCGCTGCGCCGCCAGCTTTCCGATGCCCCCTTCTCCCAGGCCGTCCGCGCCTACGTCGCAGCCTCCCAGCATGGCACGGTGACACCGGAGGACTTCATTCGTGAGCTCCACGGCGTCGCCGAGGACGCGGGTGTGACTCCCGCCGATATCGACGCGACGCTCGCGGCCTGGCTCGATGAGACGGCGCTGCCTCACTTCCCCGCGTAAGTGCCTGAGAGAATTCCCCCGGTTTTGTTAGTGTAATCGGGTGAATAACGCTCTGCTCTCTCTTCCCAAAGCTGCCGTCGCCGTCGCTACCGCGGCCGTGCTTGCCTGCGGCCTCGCACCGGCGGCATCGGCAAGCGGCTCCGGCATGGCCGCCGCGACCACCGAGAATGTCGTCAACCGTCCCCACACCGTGGGCCGCTGGCTTGTTGATGACTCTGGTCGAGTCGTCACCTTCCACGGCGAGAATATCGTCAACAAGCGCGCACCCTGGACCCCGCAGGCGCTCGGCATCGGCGAGGATGACGCCGCGTTCCTCGCCAAGCAGGGATTCAACTCGGTACGCCTAGGCATAAGCTGGGCCGCCATCGAGCCGCAGCCGGGCCAGTACAACGACGCGTACCTCGCGGAGATCAAGCAGGCCATCGAGATGTTTAACTCCTACGGCATCTCCACCTTCCTCGAGTACCACCAGGACTTCTACACGGAGTCCCTGGGCGGCGAGGGCGCCCCGCAATGGGCGACGTTCACGGACGGTCTCTACAACCCGAACATGGGCCTGGCCGTCGCACAGTTCTCCCCCGCCATCCAGCGTGCCTTCGATAACTTCTTCAATAACCGTAAAGCCTCGGACGGCGTGGGCATCCGCGACCACTACGTGAACATGTGGGACCACACGGCCGCCTACTTCGCTGACACCCCGGGCATCATCGGCTACGGCCCCATCAACGAGCCCTCGGCTGGCGCGGAGACCATCCCCTGCGCGCTCGACTTCTGTTCCGAATCCACGCTGCAGAAGCTGCGCGATCTGAACAAGCAGGTCCGCGACGTCATCCGCCGCCACGATCCGAAGGTAGGAATCTGGCTCACCGGCTACGTCACCACCGTCATGGGCGCGCCCGCGCACATGGGCACGAAGCCGGATGCGAATACCGTCTACGCGTTCAACTCGTATGCGCAGGTGTGCACCATCCCGCTCGAGTTCCCCGAGGCCGTCTGCGAGCCGGATCACCGCAAGGCCATCAACCAGTCCTGGGCCTACGCCAACTCGCAGAACATGCCGGCGGTCCTCGCCGAGTTCGGCGCCTCGAAGAACCCGAACCTGCTGCGCAACCAGGCTCGCCTATCTGACGAGTACATGCAGTCGCGCTTCCACTGGCAGTACGGCGGCTACGACCCGGCCACCACGGCGTCCTCCTGGCAGGATCAGGCTTTGGTCATCAACCCGGCGCGCCCCATCACCGAGCCCGGCAACACCAACTGGTCCAACGTCAAGCAGCTGGCTACCCCGTACCCCTCTGCCGTCGCGGGCACGCCCACCGGCTGGAAGACGGACGGGGCCTTCACCGCGACGTGGAACACCGCTCGCGCGGACGGCTCCGGCGCCTTCGAGCCCGGTGCTGAATCCACCATCAAGGTGCCGCATATCTGGGCGCCCAATGGCTACCGCGTCCACGTCGAAGGCGGCCACGCCGTGAACACCCCAGCCGACGGTATCTTCCGCGACGTCGACCTGCGCATCGCCGCCGACGCCGGCGCCGTGAAGGTCACGGTCACTCCGGCCTAGTCGCTTCATCTACGCAGAAGGTGTGTGGCACATGGTGTATTTCACCCTCCAGGGAATGAAATACACCATGTGCCACACACCTTCTGTGTTTTCGCTCGTTAGTCCTCCAACTGCGCGTCCAAACGGCGTTGGTCGCGCCCATGCTGCCAGCGCCGGAAGACGGGGACAACGAGGACGGCGATGGCCACGCCCACAAACCCACCACCCGCGGTACCGTCAGGACCTCCGTTTAAGGTCGCACACCGTTCCTAGAACGGAAGATGGAAGTCCGGCTGCGGGGCCAGGGTGGGAACCGAAAGCTGGAACTGTGCACAATTCTGGGGAACCATGATGTCCCCTTCTGAAGTGTGATGGATATGTACTCGGCAGCGCGGCCCGGTGTGACCCGGCGGCGCGCTGCCGATGACGCACAATCTAGCGCCGTTTCCGTTCCAGCAAAATCCCGCGACACAAGCCGCGACGTGCAGAAATACCGAACTTTGGAAGTGTATGGGAGCATTCCCAGGCATGGTGTGGCCAGCGCAGATTCCCGTTGCTCGCGTTGCTCGGACGAGCCAATCTGGGAGTTAGCACACAATGACTAAGGGTTCCCTGACACCACAGAAAAGGGGAGGTCAGAGAAAAATAAATCCCCTCGCATGACGCTCAACGGCGACATGCAAGGGGCGAACAGAGTGGCTAGAGGCGCTCCTCGATGAGCGTTGCGGCGCGCGGCGCACCGCCGGCGGCCTCGCAGCCGTCAAGCATGGCGTCCAGGCCGTGGCTGACGGTGAGCGCGGAGACAATCTTTTCGTAGAGTTTCTCCGGCGTGACATCGCGGCCGGGGATGGTCTGGCCTGCGCCCGAGGCGAGGACGCGCTGCGCCACCTCGTGCTGGTCGCGCCCGAAGGGCACGATGACCATGGGGACAGAGCGCATGAGAGCCTTCTGCGTAACACCCATGCCGCCGTGGCCGATGAGCAGCGCCGCGTGGTCCAGAATCTTCGCGTGGTCGCCTAGGCGCACGATGGTGCAATTGCTATTCGGGCGCAAGAGCTTGGGCTCGATGGCACCCGTCGTGACCACGACGTGCATCCCCGTGCCGTCGAGCGCGTCGAGCGCGGACTGCGCGAGCGCCGTGTCGTTCTGGAACTCCGTGGACAACGTGACGAGCACGATGGGATCCGTAATGCCCTCTGTGGGATCGACGATGCCCTCGCCTGGCTGCGGAGACCACAGGCCAGGTCCGACTTCCACGATGTGGTTCGGCCAATCCGGGTGCGAGTACTCGAAAGGCTCTGCCGTGTAGCTAATGATAAGCGGCGGAATGTCGAGGATATCGAGCACGTGCTCGAGGGGATCCACGCCATGTTCCTCGCGCACGGCGTTGACGCGCTTCTTCAGCTGCGTGTCCCACAACAGCGGGATAGCCCTGCGCAGCACCGCAGCCTTTGCCTTCTCAGCACGCGTGCGCGGAATGCCCATGCCCACGCCGTACGGCGGCGCGACGTTGGAAGGATAGGGCAGGAAGGTCGGCGACCACACGGCCCACGGCAACCCGGACTTTTCCGCGGCCAGCTGCGCGCCAAAGACAGTCACGTCGCAGAGCAGGAAGTCTGGCTTCGTCTCCGCGATGAAGAGCTCGAACTCGTCGCAGTCGTAGGGAATGCGCTCGGCCAGTTGGTCGAAGACGAGCTGCAGCGCCGCAAAGCCGGAGGGCGCGTCCCAGTCATGGAGTTCCTTATTATCCGAGCGGTCTTCGTGCGGGCTCGCGTGGAAGCCCAACGCGTTCATGCGCTCGACCTCGTTGGGAATCGTGCGGAGGAAAATCTCGTGGCCGCGCGACTGCAGCTCCAGGAGAGTATCGACCACCGGGTACAGGTGCCCCTTCGCCGGTGATGTCATAACGGCAATGCGCGCCACGGGAAAATCCTTTTCATTCGCTCACTTTGTGCAAACCCCCCATTTTCCTTAGATTTTCTCCATCAGTCAATGTGAATACTTTCTCGGCAGCATTCTCACAGGTAACGCGCGCCCAGCGACGCATCCCCCTGTGCAACTGTGGTCAGAGAAGCGTCCCCGTGTGGCGACTAGGATGGACAACCATGCACAGCATGCTCGTTACCGGCGGCGCCGGCTTCATCGGCGCCAACTTCGTCCGCCTCGTCACCGCTACGCGTGACGAAATCAAAGTCACCGTCCTCGACAAGCTCACGTACGCGGGCAACCGCGCGAACCTTGCGGGGCTCGAAAACGTCGAGTTCGTCCACGGCGACATCACGGACGCCGCGCTCGTCGAGGAGCTGGCGCAGAAGAATGACGTCATCGTCCACTTCGCCGCCGAGTCCCACAACGACAACTCGCTCGAGGATCCGTCGCCGTTCATCCAGACCAACCTCGTAGGCACGTTCACGCTCCTTGAGGCCGCGCGTCAGCACGACGTGCGCTTCCACCACGTCTCCACGGACGAGGTCTTCGGCGATCTGGAAATCGGCGCGGACACTAAGTTCACCGAGGCCACGCCGTATGCGCCGTCCAGCCCCTACTCCGCGTCGAAGGCGGGCTCGGATCACCTCGTGCGCGCCTGGGTCCGCAGCTTTGGTCTGCGCGCCACAATTTCCAACTGCTCGAATAACTACGGGCCGTACCAGCACATCGAGAAGTTCATCCCCCGCCAGATCACTAATATCTTGGACGGGCGCACGCCGAAGCTCTACGGCACCGGCGAGCAGGTCCGCGACTGGATCCACGTGGATGACCACAACCGGGCGGTGCTCGACATCCTGGACAAGGGCATAATCGGCGAGACCTACAACATTGGCGCGGACCAGCCGGATATCAACAACAAGCAGGTCATCGAGCTCATCTGCAAGCTCATGGGCCTCGATCCCGCTGACGGCTACGAGCATGTGAATGACCGCCCGGGTCACGACCAGCGCTACGCCATGGACGCGACGAAGCTCAAGCGCGAACTCGGCTGGCGGCCGCGCTACACGGACCTGCGCGCAGGCCTCGAGCAGACCATCGCGTGGTACCGCGACAATGAAGAGTGGTGGCGCCCGGCCAAGGACGCCACGGAAGCAACCTATGCACAGCGAGGACAGTAAATGCACATCGAGAACACCACCATCGACGGACTGCTCCTCGTCCGCCTCGACGTCCACAGCGATAACCGGGGGTGGTTCAAAGAGAACTGGCAGCGCGAGAAGATGGTCGCCGCAGGCCTGCCGGACTTCACGCCGGTGCAAAACAACGTCTCGCTGAGTGCGAAGAAAGGCGCCACGCGCGGCCTCCACGCCGAGCCCTGGGACAAGTTCATCTCCGTAACTACCGGTCGTGCGTTCTGCGCATGGTGCGACCTGCGCGAAGGCTCAGAGACTTACGGCCAGCTCGTCACCGCCGAGGTCGGCCCCGACACAGCCGTCTTCGTCCCGCGCGGCGTCGCCAACGGCTTCCAGGCCCTCGAGGACGACACGGCGTACACCTACCTCGTCACCGCACACTGGTCGCCGGACGCGCGCTACGCCGCAGTCAACCTCGACATGGTTGATTGGCCCCTCGAGCCCACCGAGATCTCCGAGAAAGACCTCGCCCATCCCCAGCTTGCCGATGCCCCCTCCATGCCCCCACGCCGCATCCTCGTCACCGGCGCCAACGGCCAGCTCGGACGCGCGCTGCGCCCGCTGCTTCCCCACGCAGAGTTCGTCACCCATGCCGAGTTCGATATCACGGATGACTCCGCGTACGCGGCGCGCGATTGGGAGCAGTACTCCGCCATCATCAACTGTGCGGCGTATAACGACGTCAACGGCGCGGAGACCGACCGCGCGGGCGCCTGGGCCGTCAACGCCCTGGCCCCGGGCAAGCTCGCCCGCGTGGCCGCCGACCACAATCTCACGCTCGTCCACGTCTCCACGGACTACGTCTTCGACGGCTCCCACGAGGTACACACGGAAGACGAGATTCCCTCCCCGCTGTCTGCCTACGGCGCGTCGAAGGCGGCGGGCGAGGCGGCGGCATCGGCAAGCCCGAAGCACTATATTGTGCGCACGTCGTGGGTCTTTGGCGACGGCAACAACTTCATCAAGACCATGGCGAACCTCGCGCGGCGCGGCGTGGAGCCCGCCGTCATCCACGATCAGAAGGGCCGTCCGACCTTCGCGGAGGACCTGGCGAAGGGAATCGTCCATCTGCTCACAACGCAGGCTCCTTACGGGATGTACAACCTGTCCTCCGAGGGCGACGCCGTGGGCCGCGACGAGATGGCCATGGCCACTTTCATCGGGCTCGGCCACGATCCTTCCGAAGTCACGCCGGTCTCCACGGAGCAGTACGCCGAGATTGCCGGCCCCGAGGCCCCGCGCCCGGCCCACTCGACCTTCGACCTGTCCAAGATAGAGGCCACCGGCTTCACACCCATGAACTGGCGCGCGGCGCTCGCACTCTACCTCGCGCTCCTTCCTGAGGATTAACGACCGGCGGATTTCCCGCTCACTTCTGCAAAATACCGGTTACGATCCTTGCATTGCAGGGATCGTAACCGGTAAATTGCAGAATTCTGAACGGTTCTGCCGAATATCGGCCGCGCGTCGTTGACGGCCCCGCCCCGCCTTCCGTACCGTCATCACGGGCACCGGCCCGTGTCTCACCCTCGACGACGGCACAGTGACGTTCCCTCTCGCCACGCTCCGTCCCTAAGGGGCCCTGTCAACAGATAACCGGCGCCGAGCACCGCAGTCGCGGGCCCGGCGCCGGTCGCACCATCAAGGGCCTAGTAGCCGCGCGCGACGTATTCGTCGATGCGCTCGGCCTCCGCGCCAACGGTCGTCTGATCGCCGTGGCCCGGCAGCACCTTCGTGGCCGGCGGCAGGTGGAAGATGACGTTACGCAGGGACTCGATGATCTGGTCGAAGTCGGAGTACTTGCGCCCCGTGGCACCCGGGCCGCCATTAAAGAGCGTGTCGCCAGAGAGCAGCGCGTTCTCGTTCTTGATGTAGAGCACCACGCATCCCGGCGAGTGACCCGGAGTGTGGAACACGACGACATCCTCACCGTCGATGGTGAAGGTCTGGTTGTCCGCGAGCGGCGTGTAGTGCGCGTCGCCGTTGGATTCTTCCCACAAGGGCTGATCATCCGGGTGGAGGTAGACCTCGGCACCGTAATGCTCCGCAATCTCTGGGGCGAGCTCGCAGTGGTCGTTGTGGGCGTGGGTAAGGAGGATGCCACGCACGGGGCGGTCGCCGACTTCGTCGTAGATGCGCTCGGCGTTGTGAGCCGGGTCCACGATGTAGCAGCCACCCTTGCCGCCCAGGATGTAGACGTTATTGTCTACGTCCCACTCGTTGCCGTCGAGGCGGAACTTGCCGGAGGTGACGAAGGAATCGATCTTCATGGTCTACCTTTCTTCCTGAGTTTGGGTCGTTTACCCGCAGGATACCTAAAGTTCCACAACCGAGCGCAGGACCTTGCCCGCCTTCATCGTCGCGAAACCTTCCTCGACGTCGTCGAGACCAATGCGTTCAGAGACGAACTTATCCAGCGGGAACTTACCCGCCTGGAACAGCGCCGTGTAGGCCGGGAAATCGCGCTCAGGCAGGCAGTCGCCGTACCACGCCGGGCGGATGGAGCCGCCGCGGCCGTAGACGTCGATGGCCGGGATATCGATGTGGTCGGTGAGGTTCGGCACGCCCACCATAACGAGGCGTCCTGCGAAGTCGCGCGAATAAAAGGCCTGGCGCCAGGTGGGCTGAATGCCCACCGCGTCAATGGCGACGTCGGTGCCGAAGCCATCGGTGAGCTCACGGACGGCATCGATAACTTCTTGCTCCGACTTGCCCTTGGAATTGATGGTGTGGGTCGCGCCGAATTCCTTCGCGGTGGCGAGCTTTTCGTCATCAAGGTCCACCGCGATGATCTTTGCCGCGCCCGCGAGGTGCGCACCGGCGACCGCGGCCGTGCCCACGCCGCCGCAGCCGAAGACCGCGACGGACTCGCCGAGCTGCACATCGCCGGTGTTCACGGCAGCACCGAGGCCCGCCATGATGCCGCAGCCAAGCAGGCCTACCGCGGCCGGGTCAGCACTCGGATCGACCTTCGTGCACTGCCCCTCGTGGACGAGGGTCTTCTCTGCGAAAGCGCCAATGCCGAGCGCCGGGGTGAGCTCCGTGCCGTCCTCCAGCGTCATCTTCTTCGACGCATTGTGGGTATTAAAGCAGTACTTCGGCTCGCCCTTCTTGCATGCACGGCACTCGCCGCACACCGCGCGCCAGTTGAGGACAACGAAATCGCCGACCTCGACGTGGGTTACCGCGTCGCCCACGCGCTCCACGATGCCCGCGGCTTCATGGCCGAGCAGGAACGGGAACGCGTCCTCGATATCGCCGTCGCGGTACGCCAAGTCCGTATGACAGACGCCGCAGGTCTGGATCTTGACAATAACGTCGTTGGCGCCTGGGTCCGGGATAACGACAGAGACGGTTTCAACTTCGGCGCCCTTCGAACGGGCGATGACTCCTTGTACAGTTTCACTCATGTGGCCCACTCTACTGATGGCCCAGGTCACATGCTGAAAATCGTTTTCGTCTTGAACTCGTGCCGCCCCGTACGACGCGACGCGTGGGATAAGCTAAACCCCCATGAAGGGAATCATCCTCGCCGGCGGGTCTGGCACGCGGCTCTACCCCATCACCAAGGGCATATCGAAGCAGCTCATGCCCATCTACGACAAGCCGATGGTCTACTACCCGCTCACCACGCTCATCCAAGCAGGCATCCGCGAGATCCTCATCATCACCACACCCGAAGACCAGGCCGCGTTCCAACGTCTCCTCGGCGACGGCTCACAGTGGGGACTCATGCTTGACTATGCCGTCCAGCCCCGCCCCGAAGGTCTCGCCCAGGCTTTCCTCATCGGCGAGAACTTCATCGGTGACGACGACGTCGCCCTCGTCCTCGGCGACAATATCTTTGACGGACACGGCTTCTCCTCCGCGCTCACGCACTGCCAACACCCCGCCGGCGGCACCATCTTCGCCTACGAGGTCTCTGATCCCCAGCGCTATGGCGTCGTGGAGTTCGATGCCGAGGGCAACGCTTTGTCCATCGAGGAGAAGCCCGCAGCACCCAAGTCCAATTACGCGGTGGTGGGACTCTATTTCTACGACAACTCCGTTGTCGATATCGCCCGTTCCATCACGCCCAGTGCCCGCGGGGAGCTCGAAATCACCGCCATTAATAAGGAATACCTCCGCCGTGGCCGCCTGCACGTCCAAACCATGCAGCGCGGCGACGTGTGGCTCGACACCGGCACCATCGACTCCATGAGTGAGGCCGCGTCCTACGTCGAGGTCCTCCAAAAGCGCACCGGCACCATCATCGGTTCACCCGAGGTCGCCGCATTCCGGGAAGGCTTTATCTCTCGTGAAGCCCTCGCTGCCCTAGCCGCACCCCTCCAGAAGTCCGGCTACGGGGACTATCTCCTCGCCTCCGCACGAGACGACTAACCAAGCGACGCGCCCAGCCCACCGCTGGTCAATTTCCTTCGACCGATAGGGTTCCCTATCACAGCCATAGGGTAGACACACCACCATCTCGCCACGTGGGATTTTTCTTCGTGTCGCCACAGTACACACCGCCACGCGCTGGGCAAAGCGCACACTTCGGACGGGGATCCACACACGCAACCCACCTCGAGCCGTGCGGGTTTGTCATTCTTATGCCAATGGTCAAACACTCCGCACACGCACACAAGGCGGACACACGTGGTGTCCGCCTTGAGTGGTGTTGCTGTGGCTTTCTTTAGGGCCTGTCTTAGGACGCCGCGACGACGTTAGCTACATGCTCGTGTCCGCGAGCATTGATGTGGATGGGCAGGTTGCCCGGGCCACCACTGAAATCAATGAGACCCGCCCACATGCGGTCGTTATCGCCGGCGCACATGCCGTTGTTACGCGTAGAAGGCTTCAGGTCGAGGAACTCGGTGCGCGTAGCTGCGGCAAGATCAACCTGCATCCACTGAGCCTTGTCCTCCCAGGAACGCACCTCGGGCAGAGCGGTAGCGTCGAGGACGCCACCGTTGACGTGGAACAAGCAGTAACGGTCGCCAGAACCAATCGTCGGGTAGCCGACAATCTGAATGCGTGCGTTCGGGGCGGCAGCACGGATGCGGTTGACGATGGGCGCGTTGTAGGCCACCCAGCGGTTACGAATATCCTGCATGCTCAACGAGCGATTGTTGTACGTGTCGTTGAAGCCGGTCGCGTAGATCACGCGCGAGGTGGCGCCAGTGAGGGCACCGGTGCGGATGGCTTCGTCGACCTGCGTGGACATCTGCGGGCCCGGGGCCATCGACACAGCGCCAGAGCAGGAGAAGTCACGGACGGGGAGGCCAAGCTTCGCGCCCGCGCGCTTGGCAAAGTTAAAGGACTGCGGGCAATTCGTGCCCAGGGGGCTAGTGGAGCTCATCTTGGCGCCCAGGTAGACATCGGCGCGCGGATCCGCAAGGACGGAGTCACCGAACGCAACGAGGTTGCGCTCCTGGGCGACGGCCTGCGGGGCAGCAACACCGAGTGAGACAGTCGCGAGGACTCCGGCGAGCGTCGCTGTGAGAGACTTCTTCAGCGATTTCTTGGTAAAGAGCATGAGTTACTTCCCTGCTAGGTACTGGGACGGCTATGTTCCGAAACAAAACTACACTATATTGTCACACGAGTAACGTGCGCAACACTCCAACTGGTGAATGCAACGGTGCTTATGCCGACGGCGATAGTTAGATATACCCTGATTGACACCCGTAACTTTCATTAAAGGATGATCCCTCATGACCCTCTCGCTCTCTAGCGTGCCGTTCTATGCGAAGGCTTTCGGCGCTTTAGCAAAGACCCTCGTCAGCAGCGGCATCGTCAGCCCAGAGGGCGGACCGCGCGCCATAGCATCGCTGCCGGGAGTTCTTGCCCGTTACCGGTTCACCACCGCACGCGAGCTCGAGCAGGGCTACCTCACGTGCCCCGAGCGTATTGCTCTCATTGATGATGACGGTGCTTTGACCTATCGACAGCTCCGCAACGAGGCACGCACGTTTGCGCGTCACCTGCGTCGCCACCACGGCGATGACATCCGCCTCGGCGTCATGGCCCGCAACGGCCGCGGCATCATCACGCCGCTGGGCGCAAAGGGCTACGCAGGTGCCACCATCTACCTGCTCAACATCGGCTCCTCCGCAGAGCAGCTGCTGGGCTCCATGGAAGAAAACCGCATCAATGTGCTCGTCGTCGACGACGAGTTCCTGCCGCGCGTGCCGAAGAACTACAGCCACGACCTCGAGCTCATCGTCGCCCACGAGGGCGACGGCGAAGCCGACCATAGCCTGACAACGCTGGACTCCATCGTCCGCCGCCCGGAGCTCGTCGCCGACGAGAAGCTGCCGGCGTTCCCTCAGCACGGCGATATCGTGCTCATGTCGTCCGGCACGACGGGCGTCCCCAAGGGCATCATCCGCCCCGAGCCGAAGTTCCCGTTCGTGCTCAGCACCGTCATGGGCAACGTGCCGTGGCGCGCCGACCAAAAGATTCAGCTCACCGCGTCGATTTTCCACACGTGGGGCTGGGCATGCCTCAACATTGCGCTGGGCGCACGCAACACCATCGTGACGCACCGCGTCTTCGACCCCGTTCAGTGCCTCGATGACATCCAGCGCTACCAGTTGGACGGCCTCATTTCTTCGCCGGTGTTCTACCGCCGCATGGTCGAGGCCGATCCTGAGGGCACGTATGACACGTCCTCCCTGCGCTTTATCTGCTCTTCCGGCCACGCGCTCACGCCGACCCTCGTCGAGGAAACCATCGACCGCTTCGGCCCCATCCTCGCCAACATCTATGGCTCGACGGAGCTTACGCTCGCCGCAGCCGCGAATGCCGAGCAGGTCGCCTCGGATCCAACACTCGCGGGTTCCGTCGCCACGGGCACACGCCTGAAGATCCTCGACAAGGACGGCAACGAGTTGCCGCGCGGCGAGGAAGGCGAGATCTACCTACATAACTCCATGACGCTCACGGGCTACACGAAGCCCGGCATGGAGGTCAATCGCGTGCAGGGACTCGTGTCCATCGGCGACTTGGGCTACATCGACGAGGAGGGCTACCTCCACGTCGTGGGTCGCGCCGACAACATGATCATCGTGGGCGGCGAGAACGTCCACCCGGAGTCCGTCACCGAGGTGCTGGAATCCATGCCAGGCGTCCACGAGGTCTACTCCGGTGGCGTCGATGACGAGGACCTGTTCAAGCGCGTGGCAGTCTGGGTTGTCCGCACGAAGGACAAGCTGGGCGAGGCACTTACCGAAGACGCCATCCGCGAATTCGTCGAGGAAAACCTGGCGTCACATTCCGTCCCGCGTGACGTCCACTTCTTGGACCGCCTGCCGCGCAACCCCACCGGCAAGGTCGTGCCGCGCCTGCTGGGCTAACCGCCCAGGACCGCGTATGGAATAACCCCAGTCGCTTCGGCGACTGGGGGTGCTCGTTTTGTTCGCGGCGTGACACCGCGAAACCCCCAGCTAGAGAAGCGATCTAGGCTTTCTAACTGGGGGTTTAGTGGAGCCGCCTGTGAGAATCGAACTCACGACCTTCTCATTACGAGTGAGATGCTCTACCGACTGAGCTAAGGCGGCGCGCTGCATGTAACAGCGTGCATAAGCTTAGCGGACAACCGTCCCAGTTAAAAAATCGGGCCGGTCAACGGGCGCGGCAGGCTATGCGGAGGCGTCCTACCAGCCCGTTGAGCGCCATCGTGGGATCGAGATTGACGAGCAAACGCTCGCGGCACAGGACAACGGCATTCTGCGCCGCGACGAGGCCTTCCTCGCTCACGCGCGCGGCGAGATCGCCTGCGAGCCCGGAGAAATCGGGGTGCGTGGCCTCCACCGCAGCGCCAACTTTAAGCATGAGCGCGTCGCGGTAGATACCCAGGAGGTCAACCAAGGCGGTATCGAGCAAGTCGTATTGCGTACGTTTCTGGCGTGAGCGGCGCGCCGGCTCCCGTTTCTTGATCTCTTTTTTAATCTCGCTCTGGACCTTCGCCGCGCCCTTGCCCTTCGCGCCGGCGCCGAAGGCCATGGCGATCTCCTCGTCCTCCTTCGCGCTTTTGGCCTCGTTGATGGCCTTCGCCTCGTGGGTCACGTTGGTGATCAGCCGCGAGGCCGCGACAAAAGCGCCCGAGCCATGGAAGATGTCCTCGGCCAGGTTGATGGCCATGGTGCGGCGGCGCTGGGCGTCCGTATTCTGCACAAGCTGGCGTGCCCTGCCGACGTTGCGCAGGCTGGTGACGGCGGCGAGACGGGCATCGGCAGGCGAGGCGCCTTCTGCAACGAGATCCTCGACGATCTGATCCACGGTCGGCGCAGGGATATAGAGGTGGCGGCAGCGCGAGCGCAGGGTCTGCGAGAAATCCTCCGGTGCCGTCGAGGGCGCGCACAGAATGAGTACCGTCGTCGACGAGGGCTCCTCGACGGTTTTGAGCAAGGAGTTGGCCGCGGAGTCCGTGAGACGATCTGCCTTGTCATAGATGACCACGCGCCACGGTGCGACGGTGGGACGCGTCGCGGCGTCACGGATCATGTCGCGCACGCCGTCGACGCCGATGGTGAGCCCCTCGGGGCGGATGAACACCAAGTCCGTGTGCCGCGGGTCCGGCCCGAGAATGCCGCGGCAGGTCTCGCACGTGCCGCAACCGCGACCGGGCTCCACGGGACACATGAGCGCGGCCGCGAACGCCTGGGCCGCCAGCGCACGACCGGCGCCGGGCGGACCGGTAAACAGCCAGGAATGCGTCATTGCACGAGGGTCGGTACCAGGCAAGCCATGCGCCGCGGCGGCCGCGGCGAGGATGGTGTCGCGGACCGAGGGGGCATCGGCAAGCCGGGCGGCGACAGAGAGATTTTCGGGGGAACTCACCCGCTCCAGCCTAGTAGAGTATGAAGTTATGAACAGACTCCTGCGCGCAGCCGGCTGGCTCCTGCACACCTCGTGGCCGAAATACGCGGCGCTGGTGCTGGGCGGCAATATCGCGGGAGCTATCGCCGTCATGCTGTTTGTGGTGGCACTGCCCATGCCGGAAGTACGCGCATTCGCGGGACGCTTTGACAGCCTGTGGGCTATCGGCGTCGCTTACGTTGTCTTTGCCGTGCTCGTGGGCATGGTCGTGACAAGCTTTATTTTCCGGCCGGTCCTCGATTGGCAACGCAGCCCGGATACGCACGATCCCAACATGGTGCGCGGCGTGGTGCTGCGCATTCCTATCTATCAAGCGGGCGTGGCCGGACTCGTATGGGGCCTGGGCATCGTGCTCACCGTCATCATTGCGGCGGCCGATTCCGGGCGGCTTGCGGTCATCATCGGGATTTCGGGCGCGCTCGCGGCGATGATCGTCTGTCTGCTCACGTACCTGCAGGCAGAGAACCTCGTGCGTCCCATCGCGGCGGAGGCGCTCGCCCGCCGCTTTGAGGACTCCACGCTCGAGCCGCCCGTGAAGTATCGCCTCATCACGGCATGGATCATGACCTCAGGCGTGCCGCTCGTGGGCATCATCTTGCTCATGAGGGCGCGCTACGCCGGGTGGTTTGATGGGGACCTCTCCATTCTTATCGCGGGCCTCGCCGCCGCCGCACTCATCACGGGTTTTGCCGGCACGTATTTTTCCATGCACTCCGTCGTCGACCCCATCCTCGAGCTCCAGGACGCCATCCGGCGCGTGCGCCTGGGCGACAAAGGCGTCCAGGTCGACATCTACGACGGCTCGGAGCTGGGCGTGCTGCAGGCCGGCTTCAACGAGATGATGAAGGGCCTGGCCGAGCGTCAGCGCGTGCGCGATATCTTCGGCCGCTACGTCGGCACCGAGGTCGCCCAGCGCGCGCTCGAGGAAAATCCGCAGCTCGGCGGCGAGGACCGCAAGGTCGCCGTCATTTTCGTTGACGTCATCGGCTCGACCACCTTCGCGGTCAACCACACCCCGGAGGAGGTCGTGGAGGCGCTCAACGAGTTCTTTGAGCGCGTCGTGGCCGTCGTGCACCGCAACAAGGGCATCATCAACAAGTTTCAGGGCGACGCGGCCCTGGCCATCTTCGGCGCACCGCTGACGGTTTACGACTCCACGTCGCTGGCGCTGCAGGCCGCGCGTGAGCTACGCCTGGAGCTGCGCGATCTGGAGCTGCAGGCAGGCATCGGCGTCGTGGCTGGCCACGTGGTCGCAGGTCACATCGGCGGCGCGGACCGCTTTGAGTACACCGTCATCGGCGACGCGGTAAACGAAGCCGCGCGCCTCACGGAGCTCGCCAAGGACACCCCTGGCCGCGTGCTCACCAACGCTGCCACGCTCAAGACCGCAAACGAGGCGGAACAAGCCCGCTGGACGCTCATGAAGTCCATCGAGCTGCGTGGCCGCCACCGCATGACGCAGCTCGCGCGCCCCATCCGCGCGACGCTCGCGGACCGTTCCTAGCCCGCACTGGCTGCCAAAAATCTCCGCCGCGCTCGACGATTTTCTACCGTTTTGGCAAGCACTGCACGCCGCGACAGTTCCCAACTCATTAGGTATGCTGAACGGCCATGACGTCCAGTATGCCGCCAGCTCCTGCTCGCCCGCCCCGCATGCTCGTCCCCGACGTCGCGCGCGGACTCGCTTTGCTGGGCATTGCGCTCGCCAACGCGCCCACGGCATGGTTCCTCGATGACGATACGACAGAGCGCGCCGACTACTTTGGCGGCGCCGTCTCTAGCGCGGATGACGCCACAGTCCTCTTCACAGCGGTGACATCTCACGTTCGAGGCCTGCCCATGTTCTCCACGCTGTTGGGCTTTGGCGTGGGTCTTATCGTCATGAGCCTGTGGCGCCGCGGCTTTCCCGTGGGGCGCACGCGCGCGGTGGTCGTGCGCCGCTACGCCTTCCTCGCGCTCTTCGGTGCTCTCCACGCCATCTTCCTCTTCCATGGCGACATCATGTTCTTCTACGGTGTAGCCGGCATTGTGCTCGGCTTGATCTTCACGTGGACCGATAAGGTGCTCATGCGGGTCGCGTTCGGCATGCTGTGCTTCTGGACGCTCATGGGAGTGAGCATGTCCATCGGTGCGTTCTTTGAACCGGAAGCACTGGCGTTCGGCGGCGGAGGCTATTCCCCTGCGGATACCTATCCCGCGATGCTCCTCGACAACCTGTCGTATTTCGCCTTTCAAGCAGTGTCCACGCCGTTCTTCCTCATTCAGCTCTTCCCGGTGATGATCATCGGCTTCGTGTGGGCGCGCCGCGGCACACTCAGCGACGTCGCCGCGCACCGCCGTGAGCTGCTCATCTGGGCTGTCGTCGGCGTGATCATTGCGGTAGGCATCGGCCTGCCGTGGGCCCTGAGCGCCCTCGACATCATCCCGGCAGACATGGAGCCGTTCTTTATGTACCTCAACAATGCACTGGGCGTATTCACCGGCCCCGGCATCCTGGCTGCCCTCGCGCTTCTCATCGACGGCGTCCAGCGCCGCGTGTGGGACGGCGCCGCCGCACCCGCCTGGTTGTCCATCCCCGCAGCGCTGGGCAAGCGCTCCATGAGTGGCTACCTGGTGCAGTCCATCCTCTTCTTCATCGTTGCCAGCCCCTTCCTCTTCGGGCTCGACCTTGACGCCTTCGGCATGTCGATCATCGCCTTCTTCATCTGGGTCGCCACACTCGTGGGTGCCGCCGTACTCGAAGCGCTGGGCAAGCAGGGCCCCTTCGAGCACCTGCACCGCCGCCTGTCGTACGGTCCGACGGGCCGCGCGGAGCTTAGCGCGCCACACCGCGCATAAGCAGCAGCTTTCCGATGCCCCGCGTGGCGACCTCTGCCGCGCCCGCCACGCGCCAGGTCTTCTTGTCATTCCGCTCGCGCCACGCACGCAGGAAAGTGAGCGCCTCCGAGGCTGCGAGCAGATTGGCACCGTGGCTCAGCCCCGCAGCGGCGGGGCTCTGCGCGCGCAGCATTCCGTCATTCGCGAGCGCGACGAGCACCGCCGTGGACAGCGCCCCCACTCCCGTGGCGGTGCGCAGCGTGCCATCACTTACTGCTGCCGTGGACAAGCCAAGTGCGGCAACGAGGCCGCCCATGACGTAGCTCGCGGCGTCCCCGCGAGCGCCGCGCTGGCGCAGGAAGTTCGCATACGCGAGCTGACTGCTCACCACGCCGGCCGCGCCCCACGTCGTGGGATGCGCGAGGGAACGGTTCTTTTCTTCGACGCCGAGGCTCGCGGCCAATCCCGCGGCGACGATCTCCGGGTGGCGCTGCGGGTCCCCGTAGGCGGCACCCACGGCGGCCGGCATGGCGACCTCGACGGCACGCGTCCAGCGCCAGTCGAAGAGGCGACCCCACACGGGCAACTCGATGGTGGCAAGTGCCGCAATCTTGGCGGGGCTGGTGAGTGCCTCCTCGAGCGCCGCGATGAGCGCTGCGACGCCCTCGTTGTTGCGGGCCCACAGGTCGGCCAGGACGGAGGAAGTGGTGTTCTTCACGGTCATGCCCGCCAGCCTACCGCGCAGCCACGACATGAGAGAGTGGGGCGCTGCGGCACCGGTCGAGGAAGTCCTGTTATTCCAAGACGTCCCAGACTGCCCCGGCTACGTTGACGGCTTACTTGGCAGCCTTGGTCGTCTTCTTCGTCGACTTCTTGGTTGCCTTCGAGGTCTTCTTGGTCGACTTCTTAGCAGCCTTGGAGGTCTTCTTGGTGCCCTTCTTCGCCGCCTTCTTGCCGGCCTTCTTGCCAGCTTTCTTCGTGCCGCCGGCAGCTTCCTTGGCACGTCGCTCGGATAGCAGCTCATTGGCGCGGGCGTCCGTAAGCTTTTCCGGATCGTCGCCGCGGCGCAGCGAGGCGTTCGTCGTGCCGTCGGTGACGTACGGGCCAAAGCGGCCGTCCTTGACGGTCATCGGCTTGCCGGAGACATCGTTGTTACCCAGCTGCTTGAGCGGCGGCTGCGCGGCCTGGCGGCCACGACGCTTGGGCTCGGCGTAGATGCGGCGGGCCTCGTCGAGGGTGATGGTAAACAGCTGCTCCTCGTTCGCGAGCGAGCGGGAATCGTTGCCCTTCTTCAGGTACGGACCGTAGCGGCCGTTCTGCGCGGTGATGACCTCGCCGTCATCGTCCGTGCCCACCTCACGCGGCAGGCTGAGCAGCTTGAGGGCTTCCTCGAGGGTGACGCTGGCGGGCTCCATGGAACTAAAGAGCGAGGCCGTGGCCGGCTTGAGCTTGTCGTCGATGTACTCGGCGACGCGCTTTTCTTTCTGCTTGGCGGCGGTCTTCGTCTCCCAGTTCTTGGCGCGCTTGCCTTCGGCGGCACGCTGCGCGTCCTCCTCAGCGCGCTCCTTGGCGACGACCTCCTCGGCTTCCTTCTCCGCGATGGCACGCTCGTCCTCGCGGACAACCTCGGTGACGTACGGGCCGAAGCGACCTTCCTTCGCCACGATCATGCGACCGTTGGCGGGGTTGGCGCCCAGCTCGCGGCCGCCCTGCGGTGTCGCGAAGAGCTTCTCAGCGAATTCCTCGGTGAGCTCGTCCGGGGTGACGGTCTCCGAGAGGTTCGCGCGCTGGTACTCGATGGTGCCGTCCGGGTTCGTGCCCACGGCGCGCTCGATATAGGGCCCGTAGCGGCCGACGCGAACGAAGACGTCGCGGCCCTCAGAGTCCGTGTAGAGCTTGAGCGAGTTGACCTGGCGGGCGTCGATGGCCTCCAGGTTGACGTCGATGAGCGACTTGAGGCCGCCGTGGCGCGCGATGGACGCGGCCTTTTCCTTGCTCGCCTCGGCGTTGCCGAAGTAGAAACCGTTGAGCCACTCCGTACGGTCCTCGTTACCTGCGGCGATGGCGTCGAGCTCGTCCTCCATGGAGGACGTGAAGTCGTAGTCGACGAGCTCGCCAAAGTTGTTTTCCATCAGGCCAATGACGGCGAAGGCGACCCAAGACGGCACGAGCGCGTTGCCGCGTGAGAGCACGTAGCCGCGGTCCTGGATGGTCTTGATGATCGACGCATACGTCGACGGGCGGCCGATGCCCAAGTCTTCCATCTTCTTCACCAGGCTGGCCTCGGTGTAGCGCGCCGGCGGATTGGTGGAGTGGCCGTCCGCGGTGACTTCCTTGGCACGGAGCTGGTCGCCCTCGTTCAAGTGCGGGAGGCGAGCCTCAGGCTCCTTGCCGCCCTTGCCCTTGCCATCCTTGGGCTTGGAGGGGGCATCGGCAAGCGCTTCATACGCCTTGAGGAAGCCCGGGAAGGTGATGGTGCGGCCGGTGGCGGAGAACTCGACCTCTTCGCCAGTGGTCGATAGACCACTGATGGTGACCTTCATGGACGTGCCCTTGGCATCGGCCATCTGGCAGGCGACGGTGCGCTTCCAGATGAGGTCGTACAGCTTGAACTCCTCGGCGTCGAGCTTGCCCGCGAGCTGGCCCGGCGTCGCGAAAGTCTCGCCGGCGGGGCGGATGGCCTCGTGGGCCTCCTGGGAGTTCTTCACCTTGCGGTCGTAGACGCGCGGGGAATCCGCAACGTACTCGGCGCCGTAGATGCTCGAGGCCGCCGCACGCGCGGCGTTAAGACCCTGCTGGGACAGCGCCGTGGAGTCGGTACGCATATAGGTAATGTGACCGTTTTCGTAGAGGCGCTGTGCGATGCGCATGGTGCGCTCCGAGGTAAAGTGCAGGCGGCGGCCGGCCTCCTGTTGGAGCGTCGAGGTCATAAACGGCGCGTACGGCTTGCGGGTGTACGGCTTGTGCTCGACGTTTGCGACGTTCATGGTGCCGCCTTCAAGGCCCGCGGCGAGCTTTACCGCCAGGGCCTTGTCCACGACGGTAACTTCGTCCGTCTTGAGCTGGCCACGGTCGTCGAAGTCGCGGCCGAGCGCGACGCGGCGGCCTTCGACGGAGGTAAGACGCGCCTCGAACTCCGTGGTGTCGCCGGACAGCGCAGCGAGCTTGGCGCCCAGGTCCCAATAGTCGGCGGAGATGAACGCCATGCGCTCGCGCTCACGCTCGACGATGACGCGGGTCGCAACGGACTGGACGCGGCCGGCGGACAGGCGCGGCATGACCTTCTTCCACAGCACCGGGGAGACCTCGTAGCCGTAGAGACGGTCAAGAATACGGCGGGTTTCCTGCGCGTCGATGAGGTTGACGTCCAGGTCACGAGTGTTTTCCGCGGCCTCGAGGATGGCGGACTTGGTGATCTCGTTGAAGACCATGCGGCGCACCGGCACCTTGGGCTTGAGCACCTCGAGCAGGTGCCACGCGATGGCCTCGCCCTCGCGGTCCGGGTCTGTTGCGAGGTAGAGCTGGTCGCACTGCTTGAGCTTGGCTTTAAGGTCCGCGACCTTCTTCTTCTTGTCCGGGGAGATGACGTAGAGCGGCGTGAAGTTGTCCTCGGGGTTGACGCCAAGGCGGGCCCAGGATTCTTTCTTATAGGCAGCCGGAACGTCGGCAGCACCGCGGGGAAGATCGCGGATGTGCCCGACGGAGGCCTCGACGATGTAGTGGTCGCCGAGATAAGGCTGAATCTTCTTCGCCTTCGTCGCCGACTCCACAATCACCAAGGTCTTTCCCTGGCCAGCTCCTGTTGCCACTTGTTGTTCATCCCTTTCGCTCGGACGCGCAGCCTTCTTCGTATGAAAAATCTTTAACAGTTTCCACCGAGAAAGGTCAATGGTTCCTTAGCGTACACATTTTCATAGCCGTGCAAACAATACTGTATCTATTGGGTGCGCCACACTGTCCAACTGGCCGCTCCCGATCCCCCTCCTAGGAGGAGAGCCCGCACAACGAGGACCCGCCGCTCGGCACCGCAGGCATCGACGGCCGGAGAGTAGGTTCCACCGGGGTCGATGTCGGAGCACATGACCGCGGTGGGGTCCAACGACGCAGCGTCGCGCCCACGGTGTGCAGCGGCAGCGCGGACGCGCGGGTGCCCTTGCCGTAGCCATAGACCGTCACCGCGGCGTTGTCGGCCGTCAGTCCGCCCACGTTAAGCGTGACTGTCGCCGACGCGGCGCTTACCTGTACGGCGCTTACCTGCGCGAGAACGCCTGCGCGTGTGGCGCGTGTATTCTGCTGGGATAGGTCACGCGGCACCCGGCCGGCGTAGAAGCAGACGTAAAGGAGCGACATGGTCGACGCAGTCATGGGGTGGATTGAAACCCTCATGCTCACCGAGTGGATCTATCCCATCGTCGGCTCCATGATCTTCCTCGACTGTTTCATTCCCGTCATGCCCTCCGAGGTCCCGCTCAACATGGTGGGCGCGTGGGCCGGCTCGCAGGGCGTGCCGCACATCCCGACCATGTTCTTCGTCGCGGTAGGCTGCGCCATGCTGGGCGATAACCTCTGTTACGCCTTGGGCGGGCGACTCATGCCACTCATCAACCGCGCTCAGAAGGGCTCCAAGCCTTATGAGGCGCTCCAGTGGGCTAAGCGCAATATGCGCCGTGGCGCCGGTGCCGCCATCATCATCGCGCGTTTTATCCCCTCGGCCCGCCTGTTTATGACGATCTTCCTCGGCGCCATGCGCTACTCGTGGCCGATGTTCTTCTTCTTCGACACCATCGGCGTCATGCTCTGGGCCGCCCAGGCGCTGGCCGTGGGCTACCTCGGCGGCGTCCTCTTCGGCGGCAATCCCGCCATCGCCATGATCATCTCCATCATCGCCGCCTTCGTCCTGGGCTGGGCGCTGCAGAAGGCCCAGAATTCCATCGCCAACTGGTGGGACACGCGCCGTGGCTTCGCGGAGACGCCCTAAAACGACAACAACCGCCCTCCCCGAAGAGAAGGCGGTTGTTATCACAAAGTCTTAGAGCGCGGTGACGTTCTGAGCCTGCGGGCCCTTCTGGCCCTCGCCAACCTCGAACTCAACCTTCTGGTCCTCTTCGAGGGAGCGGAAGCCCTTGCCCTGGATCTCGGAGTAGTGGACGAAGACGTCAGCGGAGCCGTCGTCCGGCGCGATGAAGCCGAAGCCCTTCTCTGCGTTGAACCACTTGACAGTTCCCTGTGCCATAATATTTTCCTTCTTTCGGAATGGGTGAAACCGGTCGACGCCGAACTCCCGAATTCCGGGTGCTCGCCTTTGTGAAGCCTTTTACCTGCGAGCACTTATTACAACACTGCACTTAAAGGGGCGCCAGCCTTATGCCCTATTGTGCCAGGTTATGGGCTCCAGCGATAGGCTAAGGGAAGATTAATGGACAAAAGGGGGTGGCATGACAGCTTCTAACCCGCTCGGCGCCGAGCTCATGGCCCTGCTCACAGCACGTTTTCCCGAATCCGAGGCTACCCACGTCGAAACTCTGCCGCCGCGCGAATCACAGCATGCGGCCTGGCCCAGCTGGGTTCTTCCGGCGCTCCAAGCAAAGCTTGTCGATGCCTCCATTTCCGCACCGTATGCTCACCAGGCTCAGCTTGCCGATGCCGCCTGGGCCGGCCGCGATGCCGTCATCGCCACTGGCACATCCTCGGGCAAGTCCCTGGGCTACCAGCTCCCCATCTTGACGCGCTTGGCGGAGGATTCCACGACCTGCGCGCTCTACCTCACGCCCACCAAGGCGCTGGGCTCAGACCAGCTCCATGCCGTGATGAACCTCGTCCAGGGCATCCCGGAGCTGCGTGGCGTGGCACCCGCGCCCTATGACGGGGATACCCCGCAGGAGGCCCGCGCTGGCATTCGCGACCACTCGCGGTTCATCTTTACGAACCCGGACATGCTCCACATGTCCCTGCTCGCCGCGCACCAACGCTGGGCGCGCGTGCTGCGCCATCTCGAGTTCATCGTCATCGACGAATGCCACTCCTACCGCGGGGTCTTCGGCGCCAATGTCGCGCTCGTGCTCCGCCGCCTGCTGCGACTGTGCGAGCACTACGGTGCGCACCCCGTCGTGGTGCTCGCTTCGGCGACGATGAAGGACCCGGCGCGCCACGCCGCGCGCCTTACGGGGCGTCCCGCCGCGGACTTCGTGGAGGTCACCGAGGACGGTGCACCTACGGGCGCACGCACCGTCGCGCTCTGGGAGCCGGGGTTCGTTGAGGGCGCCGAAGGTCAGAACGGCGCACCCGTGCGCCGCGCCGCGACGACGGAGGCGGCCGGAATCATGGCCACACTCATCGCGGAGGGCGCGCGCACGCTCACCTTCGTGCGCTCGCGACGCAACGCGGAGATGGTCTCGTTGCGCACGCAGGAGGAACTTTCCGGACGCCTGGGCCGGCCGGACTTCGCACAGCGCATCGCCGCCTACCGCGCGGGCTACCTGGCCGAAGACCGCCGCGCGTTGGAAAAGTCCCTCGACGATGGCTCGCTGCTGGGCGTGGCGACGACGTCGGCGCTCGAGTTGGGCATCGACGTGGGCGGCCTCGATGCCGTCGTCACCGCAGGCTTCCCCGGCACGGTGGCGAGCTTTTGGCAGCAGGCTGGCCGCGCCGGACGCCGCGGCCAGGGCTCCCTCGTGGTCCTCGTCGCGCGCGATGAACCGATGGATACCTACCTCGTCCACCACCCAGAGGCGCTGCTCGGACGCCCCGTGGAGGCGAGCGTCTTCAATCCCGAGAATCCCTATATCCTCTACGGCCACGTCTACTGCGCGGCCATCGAAAAGCCTCTCCAACCCGCGGATATCGAGGCGTGGGGCGCAGAAGGCGTTGTCCGCGCGCTCGAGTCCGACGGACTCATTCGCCGCCGCGAGCGCGGCTGGTTCGCCGTGCCCTTGCCGGCCGGTTCCTCGCCGGTGACGCCGGAGAACGCCCACGCGCAGGTCTCGCTGCGCGGCGGCTCAGGCGAGGAAGTCATGATCGTCGACCACACCACCGGCCGGTTGCTCGGCACCATTGACGCCGCCCGCGCCGCCAGCCAGGTCCATCCCGGCGCGGTCTACTTGCACCTGGGAGAGTCCTACGTGGTCGACCAACTCGACTTCGGCAATTACGTGGCGCTCGTGCATCCGGAGATCCCGAATTACACGACGCAGCCGCGCTCGACGACGGATATCCGGATTCTCTCGCAGGCCGATGGTCTCGTGAATTACTCGCCTGGCCTGTGGGTCGCCAATCTCGAGGTCGAGGTCACCGATGCCGTGACCGGCTATCAGGTGCGTTTCCCCGATGGCACGGTGGGCGACGACATCCCGCTCGACATGCCGGAGCAGACCCTGCGCACGCGCGCGGTGGCCTACACCATCGATCCGCTGGTGCTCGCGGAGCTGGGTATCAACGCCGCCGCCATCCCCGGCACGCTGCACGCGGCGGAGCACGCCGCCATTGGTCTGCTGCCGCTCATCGCGACGTGCGACCGCTGGGACATCGGCGGCGTGTCCACGGCACTGCACATGGACACGCAGCTGCCCACGGTCTTCGTCTACGACGGCCACCCCGGCGGCGCGGGCTTCGCGGATGAGGGCTTCCGCCGCTTCCCCGAGTGGATCGAGGCCACCTACGAGGCCGTGCGCTCCTGCCCGTGCGAGTCCGGCTGTCCCTCGTGCGTCCAGTCGCCCAAGTGCGGCAACGGCAACAACCCGCTCGATAAGGCGGGCGCCATCGAGCTGCTCGGTGCCTTGGTCGCCATGACCGCCAACGGGCCTGTTGAGCCCGAGCCGGTCGATGAGACACCGCCTGAGGACTAGCCACGAGGCCGGGCTTTAGAGCGGCCCGGCACGAGCACGCGCCTCGGAGCCCCGCACGGTCGTGGTGAGCACGACGTCCGCGCCCTCCACTGCGCACGCGGCAATCCCCGCGCCGTTGCGCTTGGCGATATCCGCGGCGACCGCGCAGCCCTTTTCGCCGCGATAGACGGCGAAGGCCCCGGCCACCGCAGCGACATCGGCGGCGACCTGGGCCTCATGACGTGCAACGACAACGGAGGCGAGGCCCGCCACGGTGAGCAGCAGACCCGTGAGCGCCGCGATGATGCCCGCCGTGACGACGCTCGCCGAGCCGCGATCGTCCGCCAGGATGTCGCGCCACTTCACGGTGCCTCCTGTGGGAAGACCGCGGTGGCGCTCACCTCGCCCAGCGGCGCCGGGATGGTAGCCGTGACTGTCATAAGTCCACCCGCTTCCGAGGTCGCGATGGTGCCCCGCGTTGGCTCGAATTCCAGCCCGATGGCCAACGAACGCGCGGCTGCGCCCGCGGTGTCCACGGCGGCGAGATACGAGCCCAGCGTGGCGATGGCACCGACGAGGGCGACGAGCACGATGACCAGACTCGACATGCCGAGAGCGGCCTCGACACTCACCGAGCCACGGTCACTCGCGAGCAGCGCTACGCGGCGGATCTTCACACGGTCACGGCGTGCCATTAGCCCGGGGTGTTGCTCAGGGCGTCGGTGAGGATGGATTCGAACGCTTCGCTCACCCCGCCACTATTAATGACGAGGTAGAGCACCCCGGCGAGTGCTGCCGCGGCGACTGACCCCATGGCGTATTCGATGGTCGACATTCCATGGTCGTTGCCGAGCAAAGCGCGCACGCGACGGTGTGCTGCCTGACGGATTCGGAGGTGGTTCAACATGATGGATTCCTTTCGATGAGTTGGTGTGTGATGGGTTGGTTGTTTAGAGCATCTGCGTGCTAAGACTCACCACGATGGGCACGAGCCCCAGCACGATAAAGGCGGGTAGGAAACACAGCGCGAGCGGGAGGGAGATGAGCACTCCGGCGCGCTCGGCGCGGGCGGTGGCGGCATCGGCGGCATCGGCACGCAAGGCCGCCGCAAGCCGCGTGCATCCTGGCACGATGGATGCACCTGAGTTCTGCGACATGACCACGAGCCCCGCCAGCTCCTCGAGCCCCGGGACGGCGCGCAGCGGTTCCCATGCGCGCGCCGCCGGAACGCCCAGGCCCAGGCGGGCTGCCGTCGCTGTCCATGCGGACCGCGCGGCAGGGTGTGCCACGGTGGCGACCGCAGCCGCGGCCCCGGCTGGGCCCAACCCGGCGCGCAGGCACGCCGCGAAGAGCTCGATGTCGAAGGCCGCCCCGATGTGGTCAGGTGTCGGTTGCGAAGCGAAGCGCCGTATCCACGCCGGGCCGTCTCGTGGTCGCTTGGGGTTAGACCGCGCGGAATCCTCGACGGTGAGCGCCAAAGCCGCGGCAGCGAGGAGGATAAAGCTAAGCGTCATGCCGCCGCCTTCCGCAGGAGCGTGCGCGACCAGATAAAGCCGCCACATACGAGGGCCACGCCGACGACGAGGAGGATGCCGCCGAGCCCACCGCCGAGAAGGAGTCCCAAAGGATTGGCACCCATGACAACGCCCATGCCGATGCCCGCGAGCGGCAGGCACGTGAGCACCACCGCGGTGGACTGCGGCCCCTGGAGTTGCGCTGTCGTCGCAGCAGCATGGCGGCGCCTGGCATCGAGGCGTTGTTGGGCGCGCTCTGCGAGCTCCGCGAGCGGGATGCCGTGACGCTCCCCCAGCTCGACGAGATCCGCAAACTCGGTCACTGGACCGTCCTTGTCTTCCCCGGCGCGCAGCGACTGGGAGACGGTACCGCCCCGCACAGCGACATAGCCTGCGGTGCGCAACACGCGGCGGAGAGCACCGGCGGTCTCGGGCAACCTATCTGCTGCATGGACGAGCGCGAAAGGAAAGCTGCTCCCTGCGCGCAGCTCTGCCGTAACCGTGCCCAGGTAGCCCGCCATGGTCTCTTCCGTCCGCCGCTGCGCGCGGGTCCGCACAATATCGCGGACGACCCAGGCGGTAGTCGCACCGGCCATGAGTAGAGCGGCGACGATGCTCAGCCGGCCGAGTGCCACAGCCAGTCCCACCACGCCAGCTGCCGCCGGGATGAGGACACGCCGCAGGCTGCGTGTAGGGTTCGCGCCGGGACGCTCGGTCGTTCCCGGCGCGCCCACGGCGACGGCTGCGGCAGCACACAACAACGCGATAGTCATGGTGCCTCCTTGTGTGCGCCGTCCACGAGGCGAAGGAAATCCTCGAAGCCCGACTGCGGTCCCGCGGAAGAACTCCACACCACCTGGGCGGTGACAGGATTGCCGGTGAGCAGCCCAATCTGCGCGAGCTCCCGTACCCCGTCCGCGCGACGATGCATAGCCAGCACCACGTGGACGGCAGCGGCGAGCTGCGAGTGCAAGCCCACGCGGTCGAGACCGCCCAGCGCAGCGAGCGCTTCCATGCGCGCCGGGACCTCGTGGAGCGAGTTGGCATGCAAGGTGCCGGCGCCGCCATCGTGCCCCGTGTTGAGGGCCGCGAGCAGATCAACAACCTCGGCGCCGCGAATCTCACCGACCACGATGCGGTCGGGTCGCATGCGCAGCGCCTGCCTAAGCAGCAGCGACATGGAAATTTCACCGCGCCCTTCCGCGTTGGCGCGCCGGGCTACAAGGCTCACCACATGCGGATGCTGCGGCGCGAGCTCCGTCGTATCCTCAATGATGAGCACGCGTTCGGTCGCCGGAGCTTGTGCGAGGAGCGCGGAAAGCAGCGTGGTCTTACCCGAACCTGTGCCGCCGATGACGAGAAAAGACACACGGGCGGCGACGAGCCCGCGGAGGTGCACCGCAATGTCGCTGGGCACAGCGCCGCGCTCGACGAGCGAGTCGAGGCTCACCTGAGCCTGGCGTAGAACGCGCAGACTCAGATGCGGGCCGCCCACCGCTGGTGGCGAAAGCAACGCGTGGATGCGCACCATCGTGCCGTCGGGGCGAGGCAGCCGGCCATCGGCGCACGGCTGTGCATCATCGAGGCGCGCGCCCGCCGCGATGGCCAACCGCGTAGCGAGGCGCCGGAGCTCTTCCTCGTCGGAAAAGCGCACGGAGCTGAGCTCTAACCCGGCGCCGCGGTCGATAAAGACGCGCTCAGGCCCATTGACCACAACGTCAGTGACCGCTGGCTGCGCGAGCAGCGGCTCGAGGACACCGAGCCCCGCCGTGTCGTGCCGGAGCGTTCGGAGAATATCGAGCAGATCGACGTCCGAGATAACTCCTGCCTCGGCGCGCACACGGCGGGCGAGCGCGGCGGCATCGTGCGCAAGGTCTGGTTCAGCCGCGAGGATGTGCTGGAGGCGCTCCGACAACTCGGAATGGGTCACGATCTGGCCGTGGCCGCTCGCGATCTGCGCTCCGGCTGATCCCGCGCGCTGGGTCCACGTACTCATGCCACGCCCCGCTCATCCCAGGGATCCTCGACCCAGCCGAGGTCCTCAATGACGCGTTCACATGCCTGCCGCAGTGGCCGTGGCAGCTCTAAAGGCAAGCCGCCAAGTTCCATGTCGCGGGCGAGGCGACGCAGGTGCGGCAGCTCCGCCACGATGTCGGCATGGATGATCTTCTCCACGTCCGAGGTAGCCAGCGAAGACCAACCGCGGTGCCGGAGGACAACACTCACGGGAATGCCATGGGCTGCGCATCGCGCCGTCATCTGCGCCGCCGCGGCCGCAGCTCGGACCTCAGCTGGCACAACAATGACGATGTGGTTGACATGGTCGTGCCACCCTGCACCAAAGAAGGCGGCGGGTCCCGCCCCGCCGTCGAGGACAACGCGATGACTCTGCAGCGACTCCAGAACTGCTGTGAGGGTTTCGTCGCTCAGCTCAAAGGGATCGTTCACGCCACTGCGCGTTCCCGAGACAAGGCGAATCCCGTCGGCGGTGACGGGCAGCGCCGCAAGCAGATCCGCGGCGTCGAGTTGCCCTGGGCCTAGGTGCAGTTCCGGCCAGCGCACGCCCGGCGTTTCTTCAGCGCCAAGGAGCAAGTCGAGGCCTCCTGCGCGAGGGTCGCCATCGATAAGAACGGTCGCTTCGAGGGTGCGTGCCAAGCCAGCAGCAAACGTCGACGTTCCTGCGCCGCCTGTCGCGCCAACGACGGCGACGCATCTCCCGCTCACCGACGCTGGTGCAAGCGAGTCCCCCGCAGTGCTCAGTGCCGCGAGAAGGTCGCGCGACTCGGCGGGGAGGAGAAAGGCCTGCGCAGCATGCGCCCGCAAGGCGGCTTCGAAGTCGATCGGGCCTGGGTCAGCCGCGACGAAGAAGATGTCGCGGGCGCGGCCGCACGCGGCAACGTGGCTGGCCGTCGTGCGGTCGGTAATGACGGCGCGCGCTCGTGGTACGTGGCGGGCGATATCGCGCGGGTCGTCACACGTGATGACGTCGAGGCCCGTCGCTGCCGCCGCGTGGGTGGCCTCCGGTCCGACGACGGGGTCAGTTACAGCAATGAGGATGAAATCGTTCATGCCTTTCACTCAACGCAGGGCGCCGAGTTTCGACAAGGGTGTGCAGGTCAGCCTGTGGATAACCCCCGGTTTTCTTGCCAAATAAATTGTGCAATTGTCAGCACTGTGGATACGGAACCGTAACTTATCGCCGGGGCATACCGATAGGAAGGGTGTACGCACGCATACCCACCGGTACAACACGCGTCACAATTTTCACTTTTACAACAGACAACCTTGGCCTTTAGGGGCTACAATCGGAATCCATGACTGCCCAGAACCACTCGGAAACCCCGGCAACGCGCACGCCAGCACGGCGTCCCGTCGCGGCGTTTTTCGATCTGGACAAGACCATCATCGCGACCTCGTCGGCCTACGCCTTCGGCAAAGAGTTCATGCACAACGGACTCATCACGCCAGCTGACGCGCTGCAGATTTCCCTCGCCAAAGCGACGTACATGATGGTGGGCCAAACGAGCGAGCAAATGGATTCCTCGCGCGACCAGCTCACCGCCATGGTGCGCGGCTGGAAGGTCGATGAAGTCGAGCACATCGTGCACGAGACGCTCCACACCGTCGTCACCCCGGCCATCTATGCCGAGGCACGCGAGCTCATCGACTTCCACAAGGCAGCAGGCCACACCGTCGTCATCATCTCTGCCTCCGCGGAAACCCTCGTGCGTCCGATCGCCGAGGAGCTCGGCGTTGACGTCGTCGCAGCCACGGAGCTCGAGGTCATCGACGGCGAATTCACGGGTGAAATCCTGCGTTACCGCAAGGGCCCAGCCAAGGCCGAGGCCGTCCTCGACATTGCAGAAGAACTGGGCATCGCGCTCGAGGACAGCTTCGCCTACTCGGACTCCGCAACAGATATCCCCATGCTCGAGCTCGTGGGGCACCCCGTGGCCGTCAACCCCGACCGCCCACTGAAGAAGCACGCGCTGGAGAATTCCTGGGATATCCGGGCGTTTAAGGACCCAGTTCCGCTGTTTACGTTACCCAACGCCCGCGAGGTGGGCATCGGCGCCGGCGTCGTTGCTGGCGTGGCGGCAGTCGTGGTGGCGGGATTCTGGCTTTTTTCGGCGCCAAAGAACACGGCTTAATTCCGCGTGCTCACGCACGCGGTGAACGACGGCATGCAGGGTCGCGCGATCATTTTCACAGCGAATTCGCTAGAATGGTGGTCGCGTAACTTTTAGAAATAAGCTCATAAGATCACAAGGCAGGTTTTTCACCGTGAGCAACGACGGACTCTTCACTGACGGTTCCAATCAGTTCGCCCCGCGCGCGAACGCTATTCCGCTCAGCGATGTCGACACCACGAAGTCTGGTGAGGCCTCCATTGGCCAGCTGGTCTCCAACGCAACGGAGCAGATTTCCTCCCTCGTGCGCTCGGAGATGGAGCTTGCCAAGACTGAGCTCGCTGCATCCGCAAAGAAGGGCGGCATCGGCGCTGGCTTCTTCGGCGTTGCAGGCATCGTCGCAGGCTTTAGCTCTTTCTTCTTTTTCTTCTTCCTCGCGGAGCTCCTCGCCACGTGGCTGGACCGCTGGGCAGCGTTCCTCATCGTCTTCCTTATCATGCTGGTCATCGCCGGTGTTGCCGCGCTGATCGGCCTGAAGAACGTGAAGAAGGTCAAGGCCCCGGAGAAGACCATCGCCTCGGCCAAGCAGCTGCCGGAGGTCATCCCGGGTTCCCGTGGCTCCAAGGAGCTGAACTCTAAGGGTCTGTACACCTAAATAATCTGCACTCCCTCCCCGTCTATCGCGCTACACTGTCTCGGCGATGGGCGGGGTTTCGCACTTTAAAGGACTCACATGAACTCACCCTCCGTCGTCGAGCTGGACGGCCCGTGGCGCCACGAGATGCTCCATACCCGCGGCATTCGTCTGCATGCGGCCACACTGGGACGCGCGCACGATCCGCTCATTGTCTGCATTCACGGCTCGATTGGCGGTTGGTTCGATTACAAGGATGTGTTGGAGCCCCTCGCGGCCGCTGGCCATCACGTCGCCGCAGTGGATCTGCGCGGCTATGGCATGT
Organism: Corynebacterium sp. SA-MJD20WY100; assembly: GCF_039822565.1. Classification (NCBI taxonomy): domain Bacteria; kingdom Bacillati; phylum Actinomycetota; class Actinomycetes; order Mycobacteriales; family Corynebacteriaceae; genus Corynebacterium; species Corynebacterium sp. SA-MJD20WY100. The sequence goes on from NZ_JBCJKS010000001.1 coordinate 211,059, forward strand.
CGGATAAGCCGCCGGTTGATGCGGGCCAGGACATGCGCACGCTCATCGGGGATATCACGGGGCTCATCCAGGCCCTGGGCCACGACTCGGCAACGCTCATTGGCAACGACACCGGCGCTGCCTTGGCGTGGTGCGTCGCGTGTGAGCGCCCTGAGCGTGTGGATGCCGTGGTGTCGGTATCCGGCGCGCACCCGGTGGACCTGCGCCGCGCCATCGCCGCACGCCCCTGGGATTTTGGTTGGTTTCTCCTGCGCACGGTTGTCTTCCGCCTGCCGCTGCCCATCGTGCGCGTTCTCGTGAAGAACCCGCGGCTCGGGCTTGATACGAAGCGCAATACGCTCACCCAGGGGCCTGCAGAAGAAGCAAACCAGCATCTGCGCGAACAAGCCATGGCCATCGATCATTCGCTGCGCGGCACGGTATGGAACCACAGGCTCCTCACCGCGCCCATTCCGCGCGCGGGGCTCGACGCCAAGGCGCAGGCACCGGTGCTCTTCGTCCACGCAAACCAAAGACTGTGGTGGCCTGTCATTCGGCGCGCACGACGCCGCGCGGAATTACTCGTGACGGCGTATATCCCTAAGACGAAGAACTTGCCGCATATCGAAAATCCCGAGAAGTTCGCCCGAACCGTCACGTTGTGGCTGGGGCGCTATCGCCGAAGCAACAACTAAAAGGCAGCCACCAAGAAGCAGCGATGACGCCGCCGCGGTTTACTTGGACACGCACGTCCCGGTATCGACGGCATTGACAAGCTGCGTGACGTCCCCGATATGGGACTGGACTTCCTCAGCGGTGAGCGCGTAGCCGGTATCCGAGTCGTCAACGGAAGCGCCGAAGACGACGCCTAAGACCTCACCCGTCGAGTTGATCATCGGGCCGCCGGAATTGCCCTGGCGAATGGTGCCGCGCACGGTGTACGCGTGGCGCTCCACACGGCCCTCTGCATAGATGTCAGGCCCCACGATGGTGAGCTCTTCCCGCACGCGGGCAGGCGAGGCGGTGAAGGGGCCGGAGAGCGGGAAGCCCATAACCACGGCATCATCGCCCGTCTGCGCCTGCTCCGGCGCCCAGCTCAGCGGCGCAATGCCCAGGCCGGTCGAGTGCAGTACCGCGATATCCACGTCCGGGTTGTAGTAGACGACCTCGGCGTTCTTCATACCCAGCGTGGTATCGAGCGCCACCACATTGGTGCCCGCCACGACGTGGGCGTTGGTCACCACGTAATCTTCAGCCACCACGAAGCCCGAGCCCATGAGACGGCGGCTACACGTCTCCGCGTCGCCGAGCACATGGATGACGGAGGGGTGCAGGCGCTCCACGAGCTCCTTGTCCTCGACCTCAATGCGCGGTGCTTCGACCTCAACGGTGGACCGATCCGTCCACGGTGAAACGAGCGGCGGCAGGCCCGAGTCGTTGAGCAAGGCCGCGATACCAGACGGCAGGTTGGACAGCTGCGAGGGCGCGAAGCGTGAAATACCGCCGAGGATCTCGGACTCCGAGATTCCCTTAGAAACCTTGCCGCCCAGCCCAGAGGCCAACGGAATGGACACGAGCCACGTGATGAGCAGCATGGCCACGACCTGGAAGATCGCGCCCACGATGGAGTCGATGCGCTGCTGGGAGCGCGCCCGCATGCGGTCGCGCAGCGTCGTGCCCAGCATGCCGCCGATGATTTGGCCCACGCCCACGAGCAGGATGACCACGCCAAGCCCCAGCAGGAAGCGCAGCGCCGTCTGCTCCGTAAGTTCCATGACGGCGGGTGCAGCCACCATGCCCAGCACGAGACCAGACACGATGCCGATAAAACTCAAAATCGAGCTCCACGCGCCTTGCCGCCAGCCGCTCCACCACGCCGCCAGCGCGCCAAGAACGATGACGGCATCAACGATGAGGGCGGCGGTCACAGACAATCCTTCGGGTCAGGTGGTTTCGTGGAAGAATTACATCTTCTCACGATTACGGGAGGATCGAAGTACCGACCGGAGGTCGTGGCGATTCTCGCGGTCCCAATCTTCCTCCCACCCGGCATGCGCAAACAAACTCGACAGCAGCCCGCCGGTAAACCCCCAGATGAGATAGCCATTCGCCCAGAACGCTGGGCCTGTCCAATCGCCCCAGCCAATCGTGAGTCGGTTCTCCGGATCCAGCAGCTCGCGCAGTGAAACCGTGAAAACGTCATCCGTCTCCGCCGGGCTTGCCGGCCACAAGGCCATGGGCGCATGCCAGTGCGCGAGTACCGGGCTCACCGGGTGGCCGGAGACCCGAATGGTCACGGGGTCTAGCTCTTCGACGACCGTCGTCGTCTCGGCCTCCAGACCGGTCTCCTCCCACGCCTCGCGCAGCGCGGCATCGACAGGCGTCTCGCCCTCCTCCAGGCGCCCGCCAGGAAACGCAATCTGCCCCGAATGCGATCGCATGCTCGGCGAGCGGTGCGTAAGCACCACTTCGCCGTCGTCGAGGCTCGTGCCCGAAAACAGCATGAGCACCGCCGCAGGCTTGAGCACCTTTGGCGCGTCCTTCGCAAACAGGCGGTTGCCCAGTACCTCGTCAATCTGCGGCGTGCTCAGCCCCATGGCAGGGCGCAGCCACGCGGCGTCGCTGCTCATAGGTACTCCTCGATGCTCGTTTCAATGTCCTCGGCGCTCGTCATGGCCTTAATGATTCGGCCCTGCACCTCGCCATCTTTGAGCACCACTGTAATGGGAATCACGCCGGGCAGCCCGAGCGTGCCCGCAAACTTATTGTCCGAGTCCTGGAAACTGGACATCTCCACCCCGGTGTCCTCGAGGAACGCCGCGCCATTGCCCGCGTTGGTATCCGCATGCACGCCCACGACCTTCCACTCCGGGTGCGCCGCGGCGACCTCCATGAGGTGCGGCATCTCGGTCCGGCAGGGCTCGCACCACCAGGCCCACACGTTGACGATGGTGATTCCCTCGTCCGCTGCGGGTCCCGTCGCCTCGCCACCCAAGCACGGCAGGTCCACGCCCGCCACAGTGCCGCTCAGGCAGTCCGGGCGTCCCGTCACGCTTGCCGATGCCCCCTCATCCTCCGGCGCCGCAGTACTCACGGTCGGCTGGCCTGCGGCTTGGTCCGCAGGCCCCGCGGACAGCGCGCCACGCGCAGCGAAGACGACGCCCACGCCGAGCACGAGCATCGCCGCAATCGAGCCAATGACAGTCTTATTCATCAGCATCCTTCCTCGGGTTCGTACTGGAGGGGCAGATATCGGCAAGGACGCACTCGTCGCAGCGTGGGGAGCGAGCGGTGCACACGCGGCGGCCGTGGAGGATCACACGGTGGGAAAACAGGGTGCGCTCGGCCTCGGGGATCTGTGCGTTGAGGTCGCGTTCAATGGCCAGCGGCGTCGACGCGTCGCTAAGCCCCAGCCGATGTGACAGGCGTGTGACGTGCGTATCGACGGTGATGCCGGGCAGGTCGAAGGCGTTGCCGCGCACGACGAGCGCCGTCTTCCGGCCCACGCCCGGCAGCTGGGTAAGGTCTTCGACCGCGCGGGGGACCTCGCCGCCGAACCGCGCGACGAGGGTCTCCCCCATCCCGATGAGGTGCCCTGCCTTAGAACGCTGGAAGCCGAGCGGCCGGATGATCTCCTCCACATCGCCACGGCGCGCCTGTGCGTAGTCCGCCGCGGTGGGATAGCGCCGGAAGAGCTCCGGGGTGACCTGGTTGACGCGCTCGTCCGTCGTCTGCGCCGAAAGCAACGTGGCGACAGTGAGCTGCAAAGGGTTCTCAAAGTCGAGCTCGCAGCGCGCGTCAGGGTATTCTTCCGCAAGCCGCGCATTAACCTCCTGCGCGTCCGTCGCCGTGTTTCTAGCCATAATCACCCATCCTAGCGACCTCACCGCGCAGCTGGGTGGAGACCGGGTAGGGTTGATAGCATGATTTCTCTCGTTGTGATCGTGCCTGTCGCCCTCGCTCTCTTCGCCATGGGAATGGAAAAACTCGAGGAAAAAGCGCTGTAGAACACTCGCGACAGCGAGTTGTACACACTCTTCACGAAAGATCTAGTGATTAACGGTCGCGATATTTACATTCGTGACCAATTCCACGGTAGACTGAGACGCGTTATATAGTGACGCGTCGCACCCTGCGGCGTGACATGACTTTCGGATCGAACTTTCGGCTCCGCACGGCCTTAGCCGTCTCGCGGGTCAACGACGGCTCGGTCCACGATAAGCCAAGGAGCGATAAGTGGAAGGCGTACAGGAGATTCTTTCGCGCGCCGGCATCTTCCAAGGTGTGGATCCGGTTGCGGTGCAGAACCTGATTGAGCAAATGGAAACGGTCCGCTTCTCGCGCGGCACCACCATCTTCGAGGAGGGCGAGCCAGGCGATCGCCTGTACATCATCACCTCGGGCAAGATTAAGCTCGCCCGCCACGCGCCGGACGGCCGCGAGAACCTCCTCACGGTCATGGGCCCGTCTGATATGTTCGGCGAGCTGTCCATCTTCGATCCGGGCCCGCGTACCTCCTCGGCCGTCTGTGTCACCGAGGTCCAGGCCGCGACCATGAACTCGGAGATGCTCAAGCACTGGGTCGCTGATCACCCGGCTATCGCCCAGCAGCTGCTCCGCGTGCTCGCCCGCCGCCTGCGCCGCACGAACGCCAACCTCGCGGATCTCATCTTCACTGACGTCCCGGGCCGCGTCGCCAAGACGCTCCTCCAGCTCGCCAACCGCTTCGGCGTTCAGGAAGGCGGCGCGCTGCGCGTCAACCACGACCTCACGCAGGAAGAGATCGCCCAGCTCGTCGGCGCGTCCCGCGAGACCGTCAACAAGGCGCTCGCCACCTTCGCCCACCGCGGCTGGATTCGCCTCGAGGGCAAGTCGGTGCTCATCGTCGACACCGAGCACCTCGCCAAGCGCGCTCGCTAAACCCGCGCGCTTCTTCCCCGGCCTCGTGCCGGGGTTTCGCATTTTTCAGCCGACCGACACCTACACCGTGAATGAGTCGTCCGAAAATCCCGGATTTTTCGATCACTCATTCATACTTCGCGGCAGCAGGTATAAAAAATGGCCCCGAAGGGGCCACTATGAGCGCGAGATTTAAGCGTCCAAGTACTTGAGCGCCGTGCGCGTGGACTGCTCTGCGGCGTGGCGCAGAACCGGGTCCACATCGTCATACATCTCGTCGATCAGCGTCTTCAGGTCAACGTCGTTGCCCAGACGGCTGCGGATCTCTTTGATCTGATCCAAGCGGAAATGGCGGCGGTCAATGTACTTGCGGGCGACCTGCGAGACGTCATCCAAGTCCGGACCGTGGCCCGGCAGCAGCGGTACGTCCTTGCCGCGCTTCTCAAGCACGTCGAGCGTCTCCAAGTAATCAGCCAAGTCGCCGTCCGTCTCGGACAGCAGCACGGTGTGGCGGCCTACGATCGTGTCGCCCGTAATGATGCCCTCAAGGCGGGACTCCTTGGGCTCACCGGACCAGACGAAGAAGCTCGTCGAATCCGCGGTGTGGCCCGGAGTGTGAACGACCTCAAGACGCGGCGTGACATCGTCCAAAGCGATGATCTCGCCGTCTTCGAGGGCCTCGCCACCGTTGCAGTAGCTCGGATCAAAGGAACGGATCGGGGCGCCGGTGAGCTGGCGCAGGCGCTGAGCGCCGGAGGCGTGATCGTCGTGGCGGTGGGTGATGAGGATGAGGGCGACCTCGCCGGCCTTGGCGGTGACGACATTAAGGTGGCCCTCGTCTTCTGGGCCCGGATCCACCACGATGGCGCGGTCATCTTCAGGGGCACGCACGATCCAGGTATTCGTGCCCTCGAGAGCAGTGTATGAAGGGTTATCGCACAAAACTACGCCCACGGATTGGGTAACGGGGCGCAGCTGACTATATGCAGGATGTTCCATGTCTTTCAGCCTATCGCAAACGAGCGGGTCTTATGCGCTGACTTCCACAATAAGCTCGATTTCCACCGGTGCGTCCTTAGGCAGGACGGCAACGCCGACGGCCGAGCGAGCATGGTTGCCCGCCTCGCCGAAGAGCTCACCAATGAAGTCCGAGGCGCCGTTGATGACGGCCGGCTGCTCCACGAAGTTCGGGTCCGAGGCCACAAAGCCCACGACCTTGAGAACGCGGGTGACGTTATCGAGTCCTACCTCGGCGTCCACGGCCGCGAGGGCATTGAGGACGGCCGTGCGGGCGGCAGCGGCAGCCTGCTCGGGCGTCACTGCACCGCCGACCTTGCCCGTGACGGGCAGGGCGCCGTCAACGAGAGGCAGCTGGCCGGAGGTCCAGACCTGGTTGCCCACGCGGGTGGCAGGCACGTAGGACGCAAGCGGCTTGGCCACCGGCGGGAGGGAGTAGCCGAGTTCTTTAAGGCGCGCGAGGTGGCTCATCTAAGCCTCCTCAACCGGACGCTTGAAGTAAGCGACGACGTTTTCCGGATTCATGCCGGGAGTGATCGTGACGAGCTCCCAGCCGTCCTCGCCCCACGTGTCGAGGATCTGCTTGGTGGCGTGCGTAAGCACCGGTGCGGTGGCGTATTCCCATTGAGTCATGGGGCCAATCCTACCTTTTCCTGCACGCACGGTGCAGGCTAAATGCCGACGAGCTCGCCGCCCTCGGCCAGGTACTGTGCCCACGAGGTGATGTGCGGGTTCTTACGCAGGAGCGCGCGGCGCTGGCGCTCGGTGAGGCCACCCCACACGCCGAACTCGACGCGATTATCGAGCGCATCGGCGCGGCATTCGGTGAGAACCGGGCAGTGGCGGCAGATAACGGCAGCCTTGCGCTGCTCCGCGCCACGCACGAAGAGGGCGTCCGGATCTCCGTTACGACACTTAGCTTGGGTAACCCACTCTCCGCGCTCGACGTAGTCGGATACATTCTGGGAAGTTGTCACGCTGACAGCCATAGGGGATGCGCTCCTTCCAACGTTGTGTCTACGCCGGGAGCGGGCACACCCAGACGCAGACCGTGCGGGGCACCACCCACACAAATTCAGGGAACCTAACACAGGTAAGTGTATTCACAGGGTATTTACGTTGTCTAACAGGTCACACTTTAGGGGGGCTTACGCGTTTCGCTTCACAGGAAAGCAACGTAGTGTATGGAAGGTGACTTATATTAAGGCCCTGTTGAAGATGGTCTGCGCGACCGCCCTCGTAGGACTTCTCTGCGCGCTCGCCATGGCACCCGTCGCCGGTGTGGGCGGCGTCGCCATCGCGCGCACGCAAGAGGCGATGGAGTCTGACATCAACGACCTCGAGGCCGCCAACATGCCCGGCGTGACCACTATAAAGGACGCGACCGGTGACGACATGGCGTACCTGTTTACGCAGCGTCGCTACCCCGTCGCTCCTGACAAGATCTCACAGACGATGAAGGACGCCATCGTCTCCATCGAGGATCGCCGCTTCTATGACCACGAAGGCGTGGACATCCAAGGCAACTTCCGTGCGGTAGCCACCAACGTCCTCGCCGGAGGCGTATCCCAGGGCGCGTCGACGCTCGATCAGCAGTACGTGAAGAATTACCTGCTGCTCGTCGCCGCCGAGGACGAAGAGGATCAGCAGGCCGCCACCGAGCAGTCCGTCGCCCGCAAGCTGCGCGAGATGCGCATGGCTACGCAGATCGACAAGACACTGAGCAAGGAGCAGATTCTCACCAACTACTTGAACCTCGTCTCCTTCGGTAACCACGCCTACGGCATCGAGGCCGCCGCACGCACCTACTTCGGCGAAAACGCCAGCGACCTCACGCTGCCACAGTCGGCCATGCTCGCCGGCATGGTCCAGTCTTCGGAGTACCTCAATCCGTACACCAATGAGGAGGCAGTCACGGAGCGCCGCAATACGGTCCTGCAGTCCATGGTCGCCAACGGCTACATCTCGCAGGCCGAGGCTGACGATGCCGCCGCACAGCCGCTCGGCGTCAATTCCGAGCCGTCGCTGCTCGCGAACGGCTGCATCGGCGCCGGCGACCGCGGCTTCTTCTGCGACTATGTACTCGAGTACTTGGATGCCAAGGGCCTGGATGTAGACTCGCTCGCGCGTGGCGGTTACACCATCACCACGACACTCGACCCGAAGGCACAGGATGCCGCGAAGAAGGCAGTAAGCGATCAGACCTCGCCCACCGCTCCTGGCGTCGCCGAGGTCATGAACGTCGTCGAGCCCGCCGCCGATGACCGCGACGTGCTCGCCATGGTGTCCTCGCGCACCTACGGCCTGGACCAGGACAACTACGAGACGATCCTGCCGCAGCCGTATTCCCTCGTGGGCAACGGCGCGGGCTCCGTCTTCAAGATCTTCACGGCGGCTGCCGGTCTCGAGGCCGGGTACGGCCTCAAGGATCAACTCTCCGTCCCGGCGCGCTACGAGGCCTCGGGCCTGGGTCACGGCGGCGCGCAGAATTGCCCGGCTGACAAGTACTGCGTCGAAAACGCTGGCTCCTACCAGGCATCCATGACGTTGCAGGACGCACTCGCTTACTCGCCGAATACGACGTTCGTGCAGATGCTAGAGCAGCTCGGCGTGTCCTCCATCGTCGACACCTCGGTCAAGCTGGGCCTGCGCAGCTACATCAAGGACGGCTCGTTTAGCGAGGACTCTTCCATCGCCCAGACCGCGAAGGATTCCTCCATGGGCTCCTACACGCTGGGCCCCACGGCCGTGAATCCGCTCGAGCTGTCCAACGTGGGCGCAACCATCGCGTCCGGCGGCATGTGGTGCGAGCCCAACCCCATCGAGAAGATCACTGACCGCGAGGGCAACGAGGTCTATCTCGACCCCACCCCGTGCGAGCGCGCCATCGACAAGGACGTGGCCGATGCCCTGTCGAATGCGCTCAGCCAAGACGCCGTCAAGGGCACTGCGGCCGAGTCGGCGCGCGCCTACGGCTTCAGCGACACCACCGCGGCGAAGACCGGTACGACTGAGTCCAACCAGTCCTCCGCCTTCCTGGGCTTTACCTCGAAGTGGTCCGCGGCGCCCTACATCTATAACGACGGCACGACGACCACCCCGCTGTGCACCGGCCCCGTCCGCCAGTGTGGCTGGGGCGATCTCTTTGGCGGCAAGGAACCGGCCGCGACCTACTTCGAGCTCGCAAGCCAGCTTGGTGTGGGTGCCCTCCCCGGTTACAACAATGCCTATGACAAGGGCACGTCCGGCGACGCGACGCTCGATGGACTGAAGAATAAGTCCGAGGCCGAGGCTCGCCGCACGCTGGAGTCCAAGGGCTACAGCGTCAAGGTCAACCGGGTGCCTGGGATGGGCGTGGGCTACGGCCAGGTCGTGCGCGCGCTCAAGCCGGCCGGCGGCCTGAAGAAGGGCGCCGAAGTCACGCTGCAGGTCTCTGACGGCACCGGCGACGCCGCGCCCACGAGCGGCTCGTGGCGCGCCGAGGGAACCGGCGCGGCGGCTGCGAACGCGGCCAACGGGCCCGCCGCGCCGGCCGCGCCGGCCGCACCGGCGGCGCCAACTGTCCCCGACCTCGAGCAGCAGTTCAACGACCTCGCGGACAGCGTCCGCAATGCCTTCGGCCTCTAACGCTGGCTCTCACGCTCCGTTCGTTTCACGCCCGTCCCGCCCACCGCGGGGCGGGCGTTGGCGATCCTCGGCGCGCTCGCTGTCGCGGCGTTTATCGTGTTCAACGTCGTCATCTCCGTCGTCGCCCTCCGCTCAACGTACAAAGACCGCGGGAGAATCTCTGCTTCTCCCGCGGTCTTTAAGCCATGCCAGTGGCGAGCTGGCGCTGCAGAACTAGCCCTGCAGACGTGCCTTGACGGCATCGGAAAGCCGCTTGCCGTCCACGCGGCCGGCAGCCTTGGCGTTGGCAGCCTTCATGACCCCACCCATGAGCTTCATGGAGGCAGGCTCGCCCTTCTCGGCCTCGACCTCAGCGACGGCCTCGTCAACGAGGGCCGTGACCTCATCGTCCGAGAGCTGTGCGGGCTGGTAAGCCTCGAAGAAGGGGACATCGACAAGCTCGGCCTCAGCGAGTTCTGGGCGGCCGTTCTCGGCGTAGACCTCTGCGGACTCGCGGCGTTTCTTAATCTCGCGGGCGATGACCTTAAGTACGTCCTCGTCGGTGAGATCGTGGCGGGCACCATTCGTTTCCTCGGCCTGGATGGCGGCGAGCAACGAGCGGATGGCGCTCGTGCGCTCCTTTTCACGGGCCTTCATGGCGGTCTTCAGGTCGGCGCGGATGGTTTCTTTCAACTGACTCATGTAATCCAATCTACGCGTCTGGAGCCGCCAGGTAGGGTTAAGATCGTGAAGAATTCAGCAATTGCAGGCACCCTCACCGCCGCCGCAGCAGCCACCGTCGCTGCCGGACTGGGCACGCTGGCGCTCGCCTACCGTGAAACCTCCCGCTTCGAGCTCAAGGACATCACGGTGCCGTTGCTGCCCAAGGGCACGCTGCGCGACGCCCGCGAGTTCAAGTTGTTGCACATCAGCGACCTGCACATGATTCCGGGTCAGGAGCGCAAGGTCGCGTGGGTCTCGGCTCTCGATGCCCTCGACCCAGACCTCGTCATCAACACCGGCGATAATCTCTCGGACGAACGCGCCGTGCCTGACGTACTGCGCGCGCTTGGGCCGCTACTCGCCCGCCCTGGCCTGTTCTGCTTCGGCACGAACGATTACTGGGCGCCGCGCTTGCCTAACCCGTTTAATTACCTCATCGGCAAAAAGAACACGCCCTCGTATGTCGATCTGCCCTGGCAGGGCATGCGCGCGGCGTTTATCGAGCACGGCTGGCGTGACGCCAACCAGGCACGCCACGAGTTCAAGGTGGGCGACGTACGCCTCGCCGCCGCCGGCGTGGACGACCCACACCATGACCTTGACGACTACGCAGAAATCGCCGGCGCCCCCAATGAGGACGCGGACCTCGCCCTTGCGCTCCTCCACGCCCCGGAGCCCCGCGTCCTCGAGCGTTTCGCCGCCGATGGCTACCAGCTCTCCCTGTCCGGTCACACCCACGGCGGTCAGCTGTGCTTGCCGGGCTCGCACGCGATCGTGACGAATTGCGGCATCGACCGCGCCCGCGTCCAAGGCCTCCACGATTTCGGGCCGATGAAAATGCACGTCTCCAACGGCCTGGGCCAGTCCAAGTTCGTGCCCTTCCGCGTCTTCTGCCGCCCGTCCGCCACACTCATTCGCATCACCGAAGTGGATTAACCTGCCGTTTTGTTGTTTGTCGAGGGTGTGAGATAAGGTATTCCAGTACCGCTTAGAGCGGGCGACCGGGATATGGCGCAGTTTGGTAGCGCGCTTCGTTCGGGACGAAGAGGTCGCAGGTTCAAATCCTGTTATCCCGACCATCTCACTCCGGCTAGTTTCTACTAGCCGGATTTTTATTTTTCACCCGCCACGCCCGCGGCCCACGCGTCCGCGATGAGCGCAGCAAGTGCCTCCAGATCAATGTCTTCCGGCTTATTGACGTAGACGCACGACGCACCAGTGGTGAACTTCCCAAGGCGCGCGGACAGCTCCTCCCAGCGCGGGGCGTCCTGGAGTCCGTAGAGGCTGAGCTTGGCCTTGCGCGGGGCAAAACCCACGCGGAACGTATCGCCCTCGCGGCCGGTGGCGTAGCGGTAGTGCGCTTCCCCGTAGCCCACCATGGACGGACCCCACAGCACGCCGGTGTCCCCGGTAGCGCTTTCAAAGATCTGGGCGAGGAGCTCGCCGTGCGCCCGGCGGCGCGGCGTGAGCGTCGCGAAGAAGGCCGCGACCCCTGAGGCGGTGCCCTGCGTGGTTGTAATATCGGGTGCGTTGACGCCCGTGTGCCCGACGGACCACGAACCACGGCCGGTGGAGGGGTTAGAAGCCGGGGTGGAAGCCATAGCCCCACCATACAGCCGAAAAAGGGGAAACGACGCGGCGCCCCTACAGCTACCGCGTCGTCCCTATTCCCTATCACTCACTTGCAGTGCCACAGCACTGCGCGCCCGCCCCCTAAGCGAGCTTACGTGAGCACTAGTAATAGTAGCACTCCTAGGGAGGGAAACCTACTCGCTTTAGGTGACATTTCCTTGTGTCCAGAAAGAGCTACTCATCGTTCGTCGCCACTGCCGTTTGCGCAGGTCGCACGGCGCGGCTCACAGCGAATCCGCAGCACACTATCACCGCAAGCACACCCACAGCGGTCCATTGCAAGGCCGCGTCGCCGCCGTTGACGGTGACCACAACACCCGATGTCGCCCACGCCAACGGGAAGAGATTGGCCACTACAAGGGCCGCGCCTGTGATACCGGCCTTCCAGATCCAGCCGGTGAGCAGCAGCTGCGCCAGTCCGCCCAAGCCAGCGAAGGTAAGACCCCAACCAATGCCGGTACCGGCGATGAGCAGGCGCGTGGCGACGGCGCCAGCCAGGGTGGCCAGGGCGAAGACACCAGCGGCAAGCCCCACGGCCGGCGCCGCGGCAGCGAGAGAGGCGCCGTCGAGCGCGGGGAGCGCACAGAGTGCCAGACCCGCCGCGGCCGCGATCGTGAGGCCCAGGGTGCCCAGCAGGAGGACGTGCCACACGCGCGCCCCGGCACGCGCGGCAGCGGCCCAGTACACGCCCACGCCCGCGCCGCCCAGCAGCGTGAGCGCGGAGAGCAGCACCGCGAGCAGCGGGTCGAGTGCCACGGCGGGCGCGGATTGCGCGGCCGGAGCAGGCATGGCCTTCTGCACAGCGTCGATCTTGGTGGAGTTCTGTTCCGCCATCGTCTGCAGGCGCTGGGCGCCCGAGTCGAGTTCATCCACGCCCGAGAGCGCCTCGTCCGTGCCCTTTTGCAGCTCACCTAGGCCAGCCGCGAGATCCTTCGCGCCCTGCGTCGCCGTGTACACGCCGTCGTGATAATCGTAGCCAGAGACGGCCAACTGGTTGGCGAGGTCGCGCGAGCCCTTCTTCAGCTCAGTGAGCTGTGCTGCCAGGTTCGCATCGAGTTCAAAGTTCTGCGCCTGCGCCTTCAAATCCGTGAGCTGCCCCTTGATCGCGCGCGCATCTGCCGAATCATTGCCCTTGAGTTCCGCGAGCGTCGAGTCAATCGCGGCGATAATCTGCCCGCGCACCGCGTTGACGCCCACAATATTGTCCACGGCCGTGCCCACGCCGTCCGCAATCCTCGTCGCGCCATCGCCCAGCTGTCCCGTGCCGGACTGCAACTGAGTAAGTCCCGCGGCCAAATCATCCGCGCCCTTCTTCGCAGAATCCACGCCCTCCCCCAGCGGCTTGGCCCCCTCCACGAGCTTGCCCGTGCCATCTTTAAGCTGTCCTGTCCCGGTCTCCAGGAACTCGGCCTGCGCCCGTGCTTCCGATGCCGCCCGCGCTGCCTCAGCCGTCCCCGGGGCGCTCTGCGGCGCTGCCGCGGGGGCATCGGCACGCCAGCCGAAAAACGCCTGTAGTCCTGCCCCTACGGCAAGGGGCAGGACGAGCAGGAGGGATAACAGGAGGGCACGGAGTTTCATGCCCTTTAACCTATCGACCAGCGGGGACGCGGCCGGTCAGGCGCGCCGTTACTTCTTGGTCGCGAAGACCTCGCGCACGCGTTGGCCGAGCTCCGGGTCGACGTTCGTGAAGTACTCGTAGACGCGCTCCTCGGTCTCCGGGTGGACGCCTACCATCGCGTTCGTGATGTTGGTGACGAGATGCTCACGGCCTTCATCGTCGAGGACCTCGCGGTAGAGGATGCCCGGCTGCATGAAGTCGTCATCATCACGGTGCTTGACATAGCCCGCACGCGTGAGGTCGGTACCGTGCGGATCCGGGTTGATGTACATCTCCGGGGCATCCTGTGCCTCGTACGCACCCTCGCGGATGTTGACCTTATCGTCATCGAGGTAGCCGTTGCCCTTGTCGAAGCGGTTCGGGGAGTACACGGGCTCCTCCGGCGCGTTGAACAGGAAGGACATGGAGCCCTCGTGCTCATAAGTGTTGACCTTATTGAGCGGCTGGTTGACCGGCAGCTGACGGTAGTTGGTGCCAATGCGGTAACGCTGCTGGTCCGAGTAGGCGAAGACGCGCGCCTGCAGCATCTTGTCCGGGGACAGGCCGACACCCGGGACCAGGTTGGACGGGTCGAGTGCGAGCTGCTCAATCTGCGCGAAGAAGTTGCGCGGGTTGCGGTTGAGCACGAAGTAGCCCACCGGAATGAGCGGGTAATCCTTCTGGGACCAGACCTTGGTCAGATCGAACGGGTTCCAGCGGTAGTCCTCCGCCTCGTCCATGGGCATGATCTGCACCTTGACGTCCCAAATGGGGTAGTCACCGCGCTCGATGGCGTCGTAGAGGTCCTGGCGGTGGGAATCCGGGTTCTTGCCCGCCTCCATGGTCGCCTCATCGTCAGTAAAGTTCTCCCAGCCCTGGCGGGTCTTGAAGTGGTACTTCACCCACACAGCCTGGCCCTCCTCGTTAATCCACTGGAACGTGTGGGAGCCGAAGCCGTCCTGGTTACGGGTGGTCTTCGGGGTGCCGCGGTCAGTCATCAGGTAGGTGACCTGGTGGGCGGTCTCCGGGTTACGGGTCCAGAAGTCCCACTGCATGTCCGCGTCGCGCAGACCGGAGGAGCCGAGGCGCTTCTGGGAGTGGATGAAGTCCGGGAACTTCATGCCGTCGCGCAGGAAGAACACCGGAGTGTTATTACCCACGATGTCGTAGTTGCCATCCTCCGTGTAGAAACGCAGCGCGAAACCGTGGACGTCGCGCCAGGTATCCGGGGAGCCCTGCTCGCCGGCGACGGTGGAGAAACGGCCCACCATCGGGGTCACGGTGCCCTTCTGGAAGAGCTTGGCCTTGGTGTACTGGGAGACATCCTCGGTAATGTGCAGCTCGCCGAAGGCGCCGTGGCCCTTGGCGTGCGGGGTGCGCTCCGGGACGCGCTCGCGGTTGAAGTGCGCGAGCTTATCAATGAGGTGGGAGTCGTTGAGCACCACCGGGCCCTGCGGGCCAGCGGTAATGGAGGTGTTCTCGCTCGGCACGGGCTGGCCGGACGCGCGAGTGGTGGACTCGCCGGGTTGTGCTGCCGGGCGCTCGCCTTGGGTAAGAATCTTGTCTAGGTCGGACATGCTGTCTGCCTTCTTCCTTAATATTTCGGGCGGATTTATCAATCAGGGGATGCCCATAGTGTATCTCTTTTAATGGGGTCGCGCAACAAATGACAGCGAATTAATAGGTTGCCTTAACCTGGTAGATTAAACCGCGTGAAACACCACTCCGAAGCTGATGACGCACGCGTCACTGACCTGGCCCTCAAGGCCGGCCGTGGCGACCGCGCAGCTCTCACGGAGTTCATCCGCGCCACCCAAGATGACGTATGGCGGCTCATCGCCCACCTCGGCGGACCTGAGATCGCTGACGACCTTACGCAAGAAACGTATCTGCGGGTCATGAGCGCACTCCCCCGCTTCGCTGCCCGTTCTTCCGCGCGCACCTGGCTACTCTCCCTCGCCCGACGCGTGTGGGTAGACAACATCCGGCACGACATGGCGCGTCCCCGCAAGTCCGCCACCCAATACGAGGACGCCACCGCTGGCGCGTCCACCGGCGAATCCTCCGCCACATGGTCCGAATGGATCGACGCCCGTGCGCTTATCGATGCCCTCCCAGCGGACCGCCGCGAAGCCCTCATCCTCACCCAGGTCCTGGGCTATACCTACGAGGAAGCCGCCAAGATTTCCGGCGTGCGCGTAGGCACCATCCGCTCTCGCGTCGCCCGCGCCCGCAAGGATCTCATCGACGGCGCCAGCGCCCGGGACTAGTCAATCCACCCCCCTTCACCGCGCGCCTCAAACCCCCCACATAAGCCCCTTCTCAGCAATTGTTACCCACTAGTTACACATCTCGCGTTTGTACTAGCCAGCCCCATTTTCCACCCCTGGTTTCTTCGTAAAATTAGCTGAAAAGCCCATACGCTGCTGGAATTGAGTTGCCGGACGCACGTACCGTGGGGGAGAGACATACGTGGCAAATCGATAGTCGACCCGGATCCGCAACCACTAGAACGCTGGCCCCGGCACGTATGAGATAGAGAGAAACACCCTCATGTTTAAACGCGCAATGGCAATCTCCATGGCGTTCATCGGTGTCATCGTTGGTGCGGGTTTCGCTTCCGGCCAAGAGGCACTGCAATACTTTGTCGCCTTCGGCAACTGGGGCCTTGCTGGTGTCGCCCTCACGGCGCTGCTCGTGCTCATCACCGGTGTCGCAACCCTCCAGCTTGGTTCTTACTTTCAAGCAAACGAGCACACCGCCGTCTTCGATGAAGTCTCGAATCCGCTCATCTCCAAGATCCTCGACTGGGCGACCATTGTGACGCTCTTTTCCATCGGCTTTGTCATGTTCGCCGGTGGCGGTTCGAATATTGCGCAGCAGTTCCCCGCCGTCCCCATCTGGGTCGGCGCCGTGATCATGCTCATCCTCGTCTTGCTCGTCGGCCTGCTCGACGTGGACCGCGTCACGACCGTTATCGGCCTTATCACCCCGTTCATCATTCTCTTCGTTCTCGGCACCACGATTTACACTATCGCCACGCACGACATTGACTTCTCCGCGATGAACGACTACGCGTCCGCCAACGTTGAGTCCCCGCTGCCTTCCTGGTGGATTTCCTCCCTGAACTACACCGGCCTGACGGTCATGACGGCGGTCTCTATGTCCATCGTCATCGGCGGCAACTTCCTGGATAACCGCGCCGTTGGCCTCGGCGGCGCGCTGGGCGGCGTCGTGTTCTTCGTCATGATGACGCTGCTCGTCGTCGCGCTCTACATCACCGCTCCGCAGGTCATGCACGCGGACATGCCGGTGCTTGAGCTCATCAACGGCATCAACCCCGCGCTGGGCTATTTCATGACCTTCGTCATCTACGGCATGGTCTTCAACACCGCCATCGGCATGTTCTACGCCCTGGGCAAGCGTCTGACGCGCAACAACCCCAAGCGCTTCTACCCGGTCTATGCCACATCCTGCATCATCGGTTTCGGCCTGTCCTTCGTCGGCTTCAAGGACTTGGTCGCCCTCGTCTACCCGATTCTCGGCTACTTGGGCATCCTGATGATTGTTGTGCTCTCGGCCTACTGGCTGAAGAACTTGGGCCCGATGCGCAAGGAAACCAAGCGTCGCCTGCGCGCCCGCGTCTTGGTCCAGCGCCGTCTCGACCCGCGCAAGCGCTTCACCAAGAAGAATGAGCGCGAGCTGTCCAAGCTGGCCGCTGCCTCTAACGTGGACACCGGCGAATTCGTCGCCATCGTCGCTGACGAAATCCACGAGGAGCTTGAGGCCGACGCAGATCTGGATTACGACCGCGAAGAGCCGGAGCCCGCTGTCACCTATGTGCAGCACACCAAGCCGGTTGCCGTCGACACCGCGCCTTCCGATGCCCCCTCCACCGCCAGCTCCAATTCAGTCACGCCCGATGACCTCGACTTCGGCGCTGCGCACGGCAACAAACCTGCCACTCACTAATCATCCCCTATAGCAAAGGCCGCGGTCCCACAGGGACCGCGGCCTTCGCCATTCGATATGCGAGCTTAGACGAGCAGCTCCGCGATCTGAATCGTGTTCAGGGCTGCGCCCTTGCGCAGATTATCACCGGAGACGACGAGGATCAGACCCTTGTTGTCGTCCACGGACTGGTCCTGGCGAATGCGGCCGACCAGGGACTCGTCGATGCCGGTAGCGGCCAGCGGGGTGGGAACGTCGACGACCTTGACGCCGGGAGCATCGGCAAGCAATGCGCGGGCCTGGTCCGGGGTGATGGCCTTGTCGAACTCAGCGTGGATGGTCAGCGTGTGGCCGGTAAAGACCGGTATGCGCACGCAGGTACCGGAGACGCGCAGTTCCGGAATGCCCAGAATCTTGCGAGACTCGTTGCGCAGCTTCTGCTCCTCGTCGGTCTCCTCGGAGCCGTCGTCGACGAGGTTGCCCGCGAACGGCAGCGCGTTGTACGCGATGGGCGCGACGTAGGGACCGAGCTCCTCCGGGGCGAGCACGGAGCCGTCGTGAGCGAGCTCGACGTTGCGGTCGCCGACCTCAGCGACCTGCTTGGCCAGCGTCTCCACGCCGGCCAATCCGGAACCGGAGACTGCCTGGTAGGAGGAGATGTGCAGGCGCTGCAGCCCGGCGGCATCGTCAAGCACCTTGAGCACCGGCATGGCGGCCATGGTCGTGCAGTTCGGGTTCGCGATAATCCCCTTCGGCGGGTTCTTCGCCTCCTGCGGGTTGACCTCGGAGACGATGAGCGGGACCTCGGGATCCTTGCGGAACGCAGAGGAGTTATCGACGACGGTGGCGCCGGCGGCCGCGAAGACCGGGGACCACTGCTTAGAAGTGCCGCCGCCTGCGGAAAACAGCGCGATGTCGACGTCGGCGACGGACTCCTCGGTGACCTCGGCGAGGTCTTCCACAACGATATTCTCGCCGCGGAACGAGAGCTCCTGGCCCGCCGAGCGCGCGGAGGCGAAGAAGCGGACCTTGTCTGCCGGGAAGTTACGCTCTTCGAGGATGGAACGCATGACGCGGCCGACCTGGCCGGTGGCGCCTACAACTGCGATGGTGGTCATTGAAAAATTCTCCTTGAAGGTTGCCCGCGCGTGTGGCGGGCGCGAGCGAGGGGTAGATTAGCGGCCGGTACCAGCGTAGACAGTGGCAACGTCGTCGCCGCCGAGCTGGAACTTCTCGTGCAGGGCCTGGGCGGCCTTGTCCAGGTCCGATTCGCGGGTGAGCACAGAAATGCGGATCTCCGAGGTGGAGATGAGCTCCATGTTGACGTCCACGTCGCGCAGGGCCTCGGTGAAGTCTGCGGTGACACCCGGGTGGGACTTCATGCCGGCGCCGACGAGGGAGACCTTGCCCACCTGGTCGTCGTACAGGATGTTAGTCCAGCCGCCCTCGGCCTTGAGCTTGGTGAGCAGCTCCATCGCGCGCGGGCCGTCAGCGCGTGGGCAGGTAAAGGTGATGTCCGTGGTGCCGTTCTCCAGGGAGGAGACGTTCTGGAGCACCATGTCGATGTTGATCTCGGCATCCGCGAGGGCGCGGAAGACCTTGGCGGCCTCGCCCGGGCGGTCCGGGATGCCCAGCACCGTCACCTTAGCCTCAGAGTTATCGGTAGCGACACCAGTCAGTACTGCTTCTTCCACGGGAATATCCTCCATCGAACCGGCAATGAGCGTGCCGGGGTCATTTGAATAAGACGAGCGAACTCGCAAGGGAACGTTGAATGCGCGGGCGTACTCGACGCTGCGCAGGACGAGAATCTTGGAACCGACGGCCGCCATCTCGAGCATCTCCTCGAAGGAGAGCTTCTCCAGCTTGCGGGCGTTGGGCACGATGCGCGGGTCGGCCGTGTACACGCCATCGACGTCGGAGTAGATCTCGCAGACGTCGGCGTTCAGGGCGGCGGCCAGCGCGACCGCGGTGGTATCGGAACCGCCACGGCCCAGCGTCGTGACGTCGCGCGTGTCCTTGTTGACGCCCTGGAAGCCGGCGACGATGCAGATCTGGCCCGCTTCGAGGGCTTCCGTAATACGGCCCGGCGTCACGTCGACAATGCGCGCGTTGCCGTGGCGCTCGGTGGTGAGCACGCCCGCCTGCGAGCCGGTGAACGACTGCGCGTGCGCGCCGAGGGACTCGACGGCCATGGCGACGAGCGCATTGGAGATGCGCTCGCCGGCGGTGAGCAGCATGTCCATCTCGCGCTGCGGCGGGACGGGGTTGACCTGCGCCGCGAGGTCCAGCAGGTCGTCGGTGGTATCACCCATGGCGGAGCAGACCACGACGACGTCGTTGCCCTGCTTCTTCGTCGCCACAATGCGCTCCGCGACGGCGCGAATGCGCTCGGCGCTCTCGAGGGACGAACCACCGTATTTCTGTACGATCAGGGCCACTGAAACTCCTGCCGCCTTCCTAACTCGAATTCCTCGCGTCCGCGGCGTGTGAGCACCACGAATACCTGTTGCCTAGTAGTCAACTTCTCCAGACTAACGTTTTCCCGCGTGATTAGAAACATGACGTGTATATAAATGCGTCACACCGGACGCGGCCTGTGGATAGGGTAGCGTGGGGCGGGTGTTACACAACGTCATCGCCGTCTTCTTCGCCTTGGCGTCGGCGATCGTTGTCGCATGGGGCACCGTCATCCGCCACCGTATCGCGCTCGAGGCCTCCGGCGCGGTCATGCGCACCGCCATGGGCAATCCGTTGTGGTGGGTAGGCACCGGCGCTGCTGTGCTTGCCTATGCCCTCCAACTCGTCGCGCTCGCTTTCGGCACCCTCCTCGTCGTGCAGCCCGTGCTCGTACTCTCCCTCATGTTCACGCTGCCTTTATCCGCGTGGTACTCCAAGCGCCGCATGCCGGGCCACGAGATTTTCTGGTGCGTGGCACTCACCCTCGCCGTGGGCATCCTCGTCCTCTACGGTCGCCCCCAGGCCAGCGAGGAGAATCCCACGTGGTCGGACTGGTGGCCAGCCCTCCTCGTCGGCGCGGTCCTGCTCATCGGCTTGGCCATCGCGGGCGTGCAGTGGCACAAATACCGGGCGCTGGCCTTCGGCACCGCCTGCGGCATCATCTATGGCTACGTCGCGTTGCTGGCGAAGGGGGCGACAACGGAGCTCACTCACGGGGGCATCGGCAGCCTGCTCACCTCGTGGCATCTCTACGCGCTCATCGCGCTCGCGGGCACCGGCACGGTGGTTCAGCAGTATTCCTTCCACGCCGGGCCGCTCACGCACTCGCTGCCCGCGATGACCATCGCGGAGCCCATCCTCGCCTTCGGCATGAGCTACTGGGTGCTCGGCGAGAAATTCTCCGTGTCCTCCGCCGCGGGCTGGGCCGTCATGGCCACCGCGCTCGCGGTGATGATTCTCGCGACCATCGTGCTCGCGCGCGTGCCGGTCGGGCCCAGGCCAGCTCAGAGCGCGGCTAAATAGCCCACTCGAAAACCACCAGCATGTAGGCGCTCACCCACGCCCCGAGGAGCGCCCACGCGCCCACCAGAGTCCAAGCCACCGCCGGGCGCAGAGAACGCACCGCGCGCACAGCCCACGGCATGAGCACGAGGGCGGCGGGCAGCAGCAGGCGCGGGCGCGAGTGCATGAGGCCATCGGAAAGCAAAATATTGGCCTCGAGCGCCGCCGCGAAGAGCCACACGGGCAGATCCAGGCGCCGCCACGCGAGCGCCAGGCACATGGGTGTTGCGATAATGACGCACGTTGCAAGCAGATAGCCCACGTTATCGCCCGCGGTGAGCGTGTTCCAGACCCAGCGCGCCGTGGCGATCCCCATGTCGAACTCGGAATGCCAATTCTCCCGCTGCAGCGCGAAGTAGCCGCGCGGCAGGTGCGCGTTGGCCCACGTGAGGAACCCCAGCAGGCCCAACGGGGAGATCGCGACGCCCACCCAGGCGCGCCACTCCCGGCGCGCGGCCCACACGACGTAGACGAAGAACGCCGCCACCAGGGTTATCGCGGTGAGTCGCACGAGCCCCAGCGCACAGATCATCGCGCCGGCGGTCAGCCACCGCCGGTCGACGAGCGCCACGAGCGCCCAAAACGCCACAGCCCCAAAGAGTGCCTCCGTATACGGCATGGTGAACACGATGGACAGGGGCGCGCTCGTCACGACCGCCGCAGCGGCCAGCTGCCCGGCGCGCCCGGCGCCCATGCGTTGCGCGAGCGCCATAACGCCCGCGGTCATCACCACCGTCAACACGACGTTAAGCGCGATGCTCGCCGCCGCCGAGCCGCCCAACACCCGCAGCAGCAGCGGGAACGCCGGGAAGAAGGCGAAGGATTCCTCCTGCGCGTAGCCTTCGGCGGCAATCCGCAGGTAGTGCTGCGCGTCCCACGCTACGAGCTGCTCCCCCAGCGGCTTGCCATTCGCCGCCGCGAGCACCACAAGCACGGCCACGCGCAGCACCGTCAGCACGCCGGCCAGCGCCGCCGCATCCATCCAGCCGCGCTTGCCGATGCCCCCGTGGGTTCCTGTCGCCTCGATCGTCACCCCAGGCACTTTACCCGGTTCTCGATTATCTCAACACGTGAGATTTCTTGCCGTGGCATGAAACGTAGGGTAGTCTGCGTCACATGACGAACGCGCGCCTTCTCCTTATCGGCCGCGGCGGGATTTAGGCCCTTAATCCTTGTGGGGCCGGTGCCCGTCGCGGATATTTTGCGACGCCGGCCTCCCCCACACCTTTCAACCGATAGGATTTAAGCCATGTCCCCGAATGACGCATACATCTCTGCACCCCGCGAAATCACCACCCCTTCTGGCCCAGCGCGCGACGGCCAGCCCGCCTGGAACAAGCAGCGCGGCTCCTCCATGCCGTTTCACCGCTACCTGCCCTTCGAACAGGAAGTAGAGGTCATCGACCTGCCAGACCGCACCTGGCCGTCGAAGAAAATCACCCACGCCCCTCAGTGGTGCGCGGTCGACCTGCGTGACGGCAACCAGGCACTCATCGACCCGATGAGCCCGCAGCGCAAGCACCGCATGTTCGACCTGCTGCTCAAGATGGGTTACAAGGAGATCGAGGTCGGCTTCCCGTCCGCGTCCCAGACGGACTTCAACTTCGTGCGCGAGATCATCGAGCAGAACAAGATTCCGGACGATGTCACCATCCAGGTCCTCGTTCAGGCGCGCGAGCACCTCATCCGTCGCACTTTCGAGGCCTGCGCGGGCGCGAAGAACGTCATCGTGCACTTCTACAATTCGACGTCCAAGCTGCAGCGTCGCGTCGTCTTCCGCAAGGACAAGGCGGCCATTAAGAAGCTGGCCACGGACGCCGCAACGCTGATTAAGACCATCGCCGCGGACTACCCGGACACCAACTGGCGCTGGGAGTACTCCCCGGAGTCCTACACCGGCACCGAGCTGTCTTTCGCCAAGGAGGTCTGCGACGCCGTCGTGGACATCATGGACGCCACGCCCGAGCACCCCATGATCATCAACCTGCCGTCCACGGTCGAGATGATCACGCCCAACATCTACGCGGACTCCATCGAGTGGATGCACCGCAACCTGGACAAGCGCGACTCCATCATCCTCTCGCTGCACCCGCACAACGACCGCGGCACCGGCGTCGCCTCCGCCGAGCTGGCTTACCTGGCCGGCGCCGACCGCATCGAAGGCTGCCTGTTCGGCAACGGCGAGCGCACCGGCAACGTCGACCTGGTCACGCTGGGCCTCAACATGCTCACCCAGGGCGTCGACCCGCAGATCGACTTCTCCGACCTGCCCACCATCCGCGAGACGGTGGAGTACTGCAACCAGCTGCGCGTGCCCGAGCGCCACCCCTACGGCGGCGACCTCGTCTTCACCGCGTTCTCCGGCTCCCACCAGGACGCCATCAACAAGGGCCTCGACGCCCTGGCCAACGAGGTCCGCCCCGGCGCCATCAACACCGAGGTCTCCTGGGACGAACTGCGCGAGACCACGTGGGAGGTCCCGTACCTGCCCATCGACCCGAAGGACGTGGGCCGCGACTACGAGGCCGTCATTCGCGTCAACTCCCAGTCCGGCAAGGGCGGCGTCGCCTACATCATGAAGACGGACCACGGCATCAACATGCCGCGCGCCATGCAGGGCGAGTTCTCCGCCGTCGTCCAGGAAGTCACGGACTCCGAGGGCGGCGAGGTCAACTCCAAGAACATGTGGGACATCTTTGCGACCGAGTATCTGGACCGCACCACCCCGCTCGAGCAGGTCTCCACCTCCATCAAGAACGCGGAGACCCCGGACGCGGACACCACGCTCAACGTCGACGTCATCTACAACGGCGAGAAGAAGTCCATTACCGGCACCGGCAACGGCCCCATCGCCGCCTACGCGAACGCGCTGGAGGCCCTCGGCATCGACTTCGAGGTCATCGAGTACTCCCAGCAGGCCCGCACCGCCGGCGACGACGCCGAGGCCGCCTGCTACGTCGCCGCCGATGTCAACGGCTCCAAGATCTGGGGCGTCGGCATCGCCGGGTCCACCACCAACGCGTCGCTGCGCGCCATGACGTCCGCCGTCAACCGCGCCCTCGCGTAATTTCCACCCCGCCTAGCGCCCCGGTTATCCTGACATCAAAGGAAAGGGGCGCCATGGCGGACACGTACACAATTCCTGCGACGGGGCTGGGGGCTATCCGGTCCATCGCTCTCCACGAGCTCCATGGCCCTACCCTCGCGCGGCTCACCGGCACCCAAGACCTGCCGGTCACCCTCCACGCCGCGCCCCACGCGCTCCAAGCCCAGCTTGCCGATGCCCCCCTAGGCCTTCTCCCCGCCGCCGACCGCGCCGAATACCCCGAGCTCGATTGGCTCCTAGACCAAGGCTTTACCCCGGAGGTCACCGCCCGCATCACGGTCGACGGCCTCGCCTCTTCCGCCGCCCTGCGCCTGCCCCGCCCGGGCCTTCTCCTGCCCGCGAATAATCCGCCAGCCCAAGCCTGGACGCTCCTGCCACCCGGCTCGCCCGCGGACGCCGTGACGCTCATGGACCTCCCGGACGATATCGGCATCGACAAGCGCTCGCGCCTGCAGCTGCTCACCCGCCTGCGCGCCCTGCCTGATGGCGGCGTCGAGGTCTACCTGGGCAATCACCTCGCCGGGCGCCTGCCCGATGCAGCGGCCGCGCGCCTACACCCCACCATCGTGGCGCACCGCGAGCGTGGCGTCATCGCCGTCGCCCGTGCCTACTACGCCCCGCGCCGTGGCGAGCGCACGCTCACGGTCTACGCCGCGCCCGCCGAGTTCGACCCCACGCACGTCTCGCCTGCCTCCCCACACCAGGACGCGGCCAGCTCGTTTGAGACCACCACTTTCCTCGCCGCGCAAGGCCCCCGCAACGCGGACCTCGATACTCCCACCGCGGACACGTCACGCACGTGGATCTGGTGGCTCGTTGCCGCGCTTATACTGCTCTTGGTTTTCGCCGGCGCCGCGTGGTATTACGTATAACACCCAGCTGTTTTTTCTGCTTTTCAAGCCTGAGAAAAATTAGATAATACCCAAAAATTGGCGTAAAGTCTCAAAGGATAAGACGCGGTGCCTCTCTCCCGCGTCGTGTACGCACCAACCCAAAGGCAGTAACTTATGAGTCATACTCCGTATGTGGTCCCCGACCACGGCTTTGGTGCTGCCCACACTCTGCCCATCAACGGTATCGACGCCGACGTCTTCGCCGGTCTTCTCGGCTCCGCAGACGTGCGAACCGTCTCCGTTATCTTAGGCACCCCCGCCGCGTCTGCGGATGACTCTGTTGGTCTCACCGTCCGCCACGACGGCGTCCAAATCGGCACCATCGACGCGCAGGACTCCGCGGAGTACACGGAGCTCGACTGGCTCCTCGGTGCCGGACTGTCCCCTGAGGTCTCCGCGCGCCTGACGCTCGACGACAACGGCTGGCCGCTCGCCTCCGTCGTCCTTCCCGCTCCCGGCCTGTGCGTGCCGGCGAACAACCCGCCCGCCGTCCGCTGGGCCTTGCTCGACGGCGGCGTCGGCATTCCCGTCCAGGGCATTCCCATGTCGCTGGCGTCCTACCCGCGCGAACCCCAGCACTTCCTCGTCACGCTGCGCGCCCGCCGTTTCCTCGGCCGTCGCTCCGTGTCGGCCTACGTCGACGGCGTCTTCATCGGTACCCTTCGGCGCGATGACGCGCTCCAGCTTGCCGATGCCATCATTTCCTACGACCACTCCGGTCTCGTCTCCGTCGCGCGCGGCTACTACAAGTACAACGAGGGTCACCCGACCCTGACCATCTACGCCGACGCAGAAACACCCGCTCGCAAGCCCTTCGCCGCCATCGCAGGCACCGCCGCCACGACCGGCATGGTCCTCTCCGCCGCCGCTGCCGCGCGCGCCGAGGCCGCCGTCCCCATGACGGGCTTCTTCACCGGCGGCGCCGGCACCGCCGCAACCGGCGCCTCCGCCGGCGCCACGCTCGCCTCCGTGACCTCGCTGGGCTCTTCCGCCACGGGCTCGACGTCCGCGACCTCCACCACCGGCGCATCCGCCACCACCTCCTCCGCAGCCGCGTCAACTGCCACGACGACCGCCGCGACCACGGCCGCCGCCTCGGGCGTGAGCCTCCAGGCCATCGCCGCCGCCTCGACCGCCATCGTCACCGTGGGTGGCCTGGGCGTCGCGACGAACAACATCATCAACGACCAGTCTTCCGATGCCCCCCTCACCGTCGCGTCCGGCCCCTCCACCGCCAGCTCCGCGCGCGATGCCGTCGACGACGGCGCCGTAGACACCGACGCACAGGCCTCCACATCCTCCCGCGCAGGCTCGTCTGCCGACTCCACGCGCTCCGACTCCTCGGCCCGCACGGACGGCGACCGCACCGCAGGCCAGGGTTCCACCCGCGAGGCCACCACGCGCGCAGCACGCTCTACCGCGGCGAACGACACCTCACGCCAGGGCGACGCTGAGACCGCCCAGCGCTCTGCGGCCGGCGCCACCGCCACGGGTACCAACTCGACCGGCACCGCACCGGCCGCCGTCAACCCGACCGTGGCCAACCAGGGCGCCCGCCCCGACACCAACTCCGGCATCTCGCTGGACGAACTGCGCCGCCTTACGCGCGACGACAACCTCATTCTCGCCAAGGACGCCCCGTCCACCACCGCGGCAGCCAGCCCGACCACCACGACTGCGGCCTCTACCCCCGCGACTGCGTCCCCGCTGCCCTCCGCCAGCGTCGTGAACCCCGCTGACAAGACTCTCGCCAACCCCACGCCCACCTCCACCGCCCAGGTCAAGGACACCAAGGCCGAGTCCAACACCGTCATTACGATCGACGACAACAGCGGGTGGGCGTTCGACTTCGTCACGCCTGAAACGACCACGACCACCGCCGCGGCCCCCGCGACGGCGACCACGACTACGACGGCAGCCGAGCCGACGGACGCCCCCACGCCGTCCCCTGCCGAATCCACGACCACCACCGCCCCGACCTCGGCCGTCACGCCGACCACCACTGTTGCACCGACCACGGCGAAGGCCACCGCGACCACCACCGTCACCGCAACTGCGCCCGCCACGCCCGCCACGACGACCACCACGGCACCCGCCACGAGCGCACAGCCCACGACGGAGACCACGCCCGCCACGACGACCACCACGGCCGCCAACACCGCGGACAGGAACTCCGGCACGAACCGATGCGACACGAGCATCGTGGGCTTCATCGTTAACTGCATCATCATTCCAATCTTCGACGGCGGCTCCGACACGGCAACCACCACGGATGAACCCACCGCTGAGGTCACCACGCCCAAGGTCATCGAGGACCCCGCCACGAAGACCCCCGCAGTTCTCGAGCCGACACCCGCAGTCGAAAACACCCCGCAGGAACTCGCCGTCGAAACCCCGACCGAGACCGTCTCCTAACCCACCTCTGGGCGAGTAGCGCGCGGGATTCGAGTCCGCGTCCGTTAAACTCGGAACAATGACAGATTCCCCGCGCGAGCACGACCGGCTCACTGATATCGCGGACTACCCGTATGTCGCGGTGACCATCCAAACCACCGGCATCCATCCGTCGACCGGGCGCCTGCTCACCCTCGACGCCCTGACCTTCAACGACGCCGGCGAGACCGGCCGCGACTTCCACGCGGTCCTCAACCCCGACACCGACCGCGGCCCTCGCCACCAGCACGGCCTCGAAGCCGACGCCGAGGGCCAGCAGTTCTCCAAAATCCTCAAGCCGCTCGATCGGCTCATCGACGGCCGCACCCTCATCGTCCACGACACCCCGTACACGTGGGGGTTCCTCGTCGCCGAGGCCCGCCGCGCCATGACCGCCGCCGCCCGCGCCAACCGTTCCCGCGGCCGCAATCGCCGCCGCCGTCAGCGCGTGGGCCATGTTCCCACGCCCGAGCGCATCATCGACACGCTCGCCACCGCTCGCCGCGCCGAGCAGGACTTCACCGACATCCGTCTCGCCGCCGTCGCCGGTCACGACGCCACCGCGACCGCCGAGCGCGCAGCCCAGCCCGAGGCCGAGACCTCCCGCGCCGCGACCCAGATGCTCATTGAGCTCTACCGTTCCCAGGACGAGCACTCGAGCTACGCCCCGGACGACCTGCGCGCCGACCGCTTCGGCCTGCAGCGCTCCGAGGTCCGCGTCGACGCCGCCCAGGCCCCGCGCCTCCACCACAACTCGGGCTTCTGGCACCGCGGTGAGCAGGTCCGCAAGGGCATGGAGTTCGTCGTCGCGCCCGAGACCCGCATCGACCCGGACGAGCTCATCGCCGCCGGCGTCACCGCGGAGCTCAACTACGTGGAGAAACTCTCGCGGGAGACCTCACTCGTCGTGTGCAACCGCCGCCACGACCTCGTGGGCAAGGCCATGCACGCGCACCGCAAGGACATCGAGCTCGTCACGGACGAGGAGTTCCTCGAACTTCTCCAGGACGTCGCCGAGCCTGCCGATGCCCCCGAGCCCGCAGCGCCGTCCCAACACCCCATTCCCAACGCGAATAACCGGTCGAGGTCCCGCAATGCGCAGGGCGGCAAGTCCGGCGGCAAGCGCCGCCGCGGCTCGCGCGGTGGCAATCGCCGGCGTCGCGGGCGCGGTCGCGGTGGCAACAACGGCCACAAGGGCGGCGGCAATGACAACCACAAGAAGGAGAGCTAAATGGGTGTCCTAGGAAAGGCTCGCACCGCGGTCGCAAAGACCGCAGCCAAGGCCGCGACGTACGCCTCGCGTGCGACCGGTCGCGGCGCCGGCGGCATGATCGGCGGCCTCATCGCCGGAGCCATCGACCCACACATCATGGGCGAACTCGCCGGCGGACGCCCGGCCGTCCTCGTCACTGGCACGAACGGCAAGTCTACGACGACCCGCATGCTCGCCGCGGCCTTGCGCACCCGCTTCGCCGTGGCGACGAACGACGGCGGCGACAACATGGACGCCGGCATCATCTCCGCGCTCCTGGCGAGCCCGGACGCCTCACACATCGTGCTCGAGGTCGACGAGCTCCACGTCCCCCACGTCGCAGACAACATCACTCCGCAGGCGCTCGTGCTGCTCAACCTCTCCCGCGACCAGCTCGACCGCGTCGGCGAAATCAATAAGATTGAACGCGCCCTGCGCGGCGCCGTCGAGGCCCACCCAGACATGCTCGTCATCGCCAACTGCGACGACGTGCTCATGACCTCCGTGGCCTACGACGCGAAGAACGTCATCTGGGTCTCCGCCGGCGCCGGCTGGCTCGGTGATTCCGTCACCTGCCCGCGCACCGGCGGCCACGTCGTGCGCACCGAAAACGACTGGTACGCCGTGAAGAAGCTCGAAGACGGCCGCGAATTCCGCCGCCCGACGCCGAGCTACACGGTGACGGACGCGGGCCTGGAGGCGAACGGGGGCATCGGCAAGCTGGAGCTGGCGCTTCCGGGCCGTGCGAACCGCGGCAACGCAGCGCAGGCCATCGCCGCGGCCGTCGAGGCCTTCGACATCCCGCAGGCTGACGCCACCCGCGCGTGCGAGACCGTCGACGACGTCGCCGGCCGCTACTCCACCGTGCACCTCGGAGACCACGAGATTCGCCTGCTGCTCGCGAAGAACCCCGCCGGCTGGCAGGAAGCGCTGTCCATGGTCGACCGCACCGCGGACGGCGTGGTCATCGCCGTCAATGGCCAGGTCGCTGACGGCGTCGACCTGTCCTGGCTATGGGACGTGAAATTCGAAGACTTCGACCGGATTGCGGTCAAGGCCGCCGGCGAGCGCGGCACCGACCTGGCCGTGCGCCTCGTCTACGCCGACATCTCGCACGAACTCATTCCCGACCCGCTCGACGCTATCCGCGCCTGCCCGCCCGGCCGCGTGGAGGTGCTTGCCAATTACACGGCGTTCCGCGATCTCCGCAAGGCCTTGCTCCGCACGGCGAACCAGGAGGACAACAATGCTTAATATCGGACTCATTCTTCCCGACGTCCTCGGCACCTACGGCGACGACGGCAACGCGCTCGTCCTGCGCCAGCGCGCCCGCATGCGCGGTATCGACGCGGAGATTCACCGCGTGCTGCTCGGCGAGCCCATCCCCTCGACGTTTGACCTCTACACGCTCGGCGGCGGCGAGGATACCGCGCAGATTCTCGCGGCGGAGCACTTCATCAAAGACGGCGGCCTCACCCGCGCCGCGAACGCTGGGCGCCCCATCCTCGCGATCTGCGCGGGCCTGCAGGTGCTGGGCACTTCCTTCCGCGCGTCCGGCCGCATGGTCGACGGCCTCGAGCTTATCGATGCCACCACCGCCGGCCTGGCCAAGCGCGCCATCGGCGAGGTTGTCTCGACGCCCACCGGCGCCGTGCCAGGCCTGACCGATACGCTCACCGGCTTTGAGAATCACCTCGGCGCGACCATCCTCGGCCCCGACGCGACCCCGCTGGCGCGCGTGACGCGCGGCAACGGCAACACGGACTCCACCGCGGCAACCGCCGCCGGTGCTTCTGCCGACCAGGTCGGCACCGAGGGCGCAGTCCAGGGCTCCGTCATCGCGACGTACATGCACGGCCCAGCGCTCGCCCGCAACCCGCAGCTCGCGGACATCCTGCTCGCGAAGGCGATGGACACCACCGTCGAGAAGCTCGGCCCGCTCGACATTCCGGCTGTCGATCGCCTGCGATCTGAGCGCCTGGCGTAAAACGGCATGCCGAAGTGCCCGCCCCTCGGGGCGGGTTTCGTGGTTTTTCTAGTTATTGGTGCAGGGCAGATCCGGCCCGAACTCCCGGCGCTTCCAGAACCTGCCCTCGGCGTCTTTGTAATAGACGTCCCCATCCCGTTTCTTCATGTTGTGATACTCGCAGAGCATGAGGATGTTGTCGATATTCGTCTCCCCACCCTTCGACCACGCCAGCAGATGGTCCGCCTGCAACAAGTTAAACGGCCGGTGACACTCCGGATCCTGACACACATGCTGCACCGCCGCGGCCAACTCCTTCTGCGCCGCGCTAAAGTACCGCTGCAACCGATACTGCTTCACCGGCTCATTGCGGGCGTTAACAAACGTCGCCAGCCCAATGCCCTCCAGCAACTCAGCCATAATGTCCTCGCCCGTACGCCACGTCCCATCCAACGCCCGGACCCTAATGTCTTCCGTATTGCCCTGAATCAACTGCGCCATCACAGGCAACGGCACAATAATATGCAACATCTTCCGCGGCGCCGCGAGCTTCGCCTCACCCGCCGCATGCAGCTTCAAGCCCTCATAGACCGCCTCCAGGCCGCCCTCAGCCACGCCGGGTAGCCCATTGATAAAGTCCATGAGCCACCCCTCATCCGAGCGCACAATCAGCCGGTTGCGCCCGTCCTTGCCAAACGCCACTGACGCCTCGTTGACCGGCTTCGGCTTTGTGATGTGTTTGGCCGCGACTTTCTCCAGCTCGCCTTCGAGCGTGCCACACAAAATCACCCGCAGGTCATTCGGCCTATCGGATTTCTGTGCCAAATTCTCGATCTTCTCCAGCACCCGCAACCCGTGGTTGCGCGCACGCGCAGCCGCCCGCGCCTCGTCAATACGCGCATGGCCCGACTCCCAGTACACCTTAGCCAACCGCAAGAACAGCGACGCATCAATGTTGTTAATGCCCGCATCCCACAGCTGCTTGCGCGTCATCCCGCGCACGGACTTGAGAGAGTCGACGTTGTGGCGCTTGTAGTCGTCGATGAGAGAAGTTGTCATGCCTCACACGCTACGAAGCCTTGTCAACCCCGCGCAATGGCACGCCCCAGCACAGCGTCACAATCTGTGGATAACCATAACGACAAAACTAGTTATCCACAGGCTGCGCGGCGGGATCCTGGCACCCCACCCAGGATTCCTGTATTCTGTCGCGCGCACGCGGACAGGCCCTCACAACTACCGCACAGCCAGACGCCCCGACAGCGCACGCGACAACGTCAACTCATCCACAAACTCCAAGTCCCCGCCCAGCGGCATACCCGACGCTAGTCGCGTGATCTTCAAATCCGGGAAGTCCCGCAGCAACCGCACGAGGTAGGACGCCGTCGCCTCACCCTCCGTATTGGGATCGGTGGCGAGGATGACCTCCTTGATGTCGGGGGCGGCATCGTAAAGCGGGTGCTCCGGCGTGGAATCCGCGAGCTCGCGGTCCTCGAGCACCCCGCCAATCCGCTGGAGCAGCTGCGCGATGTTCAAGTTCTTCGGCCCGATATTCGCCAGCGGGTCGAGCGCCCCGCCCAGCACGTGATAACGCCCGTTGTACTCACCCGTGCGCTCGATGACCTGGATGTCCTTGGGTTCCTCCACCACGCAAATCGTCGACGCGTCACGCTGCGAGTTGATACAAATCCGGCACACGTCCTCGCGCGAGATATTGCAGCAAATACGGCAGAACGTCACACCGTCGCGCACCGCCCCCAGCGCGTCCTGCAAACGCGTGATGTCCTCCGGTTCCATGTGCAGCACGTGGAACGCAATACGCTGCGCCGACTTCGGCCCCACTCCCGGCAGACGCGAAAACTCATCGATGAGGTCCTGTAGCGGTCCTTCGAACACGCAAACTCCTTATATAAAACGCACAAAAGCCGCGGCAGAACCGCGGCTTTCAGGGGCCAAATTTACTGCTGGCCGAAGACGTCGCCGAAGTTCGGGCCGTCATAGTTCTGCTGCGACTGGCCCATGCCCTGCGACAGCGGGCCAATCTTCTCCTGTGCCAGCCTACCGGCTGCCGCATGTGCTTCCTTGTAAGCACCGATGATGAGGTCCTTGAGCGTGTCGACGTCCTCCGGGTCCACGATGGACTTGTCGATCTGCAGGTCGACGAGCTCCGCGCCGCCGGTCATGGTGATGGAGACCAGGCCGTTGCCGGCGGTACCGGTGACGTTGGTGGCCAGGATCTCCTCCTGCGCCTTCGCCAGCTCGGCCTGCACGCGGGACGCCTGGTTAATGAGTTCCTGCATGTCGAAGCCCTGCTGCTGCGGATCCGGGGTGGTCATCGTAATGCCTTTCGTAGGGTGAATTTTACTTCGAACCAGTGTACCCGTCAGGCCCGCCGCGCGCCGAGCTCTTGCTCGAGCAACTCGACGGCGACTTCCATCGCGGTGCGGTGGTCATGCTGGCCCGCGGTACGGGCTTCTTCGACCATCATGCGTTCTTCCTCGTCGCGGTCCACCGGTGCTCCAGGCGCTGCCTCGCTTGCCGATGCCCCCACGCCTCCATTCGCCTGAGCCCTCGCCGCCGCCATGCGCGCCTGCGCCGCGCTCGCCGCGGACTCCGGCTGCGTTGCAGCCGGTCGTTGCGGCATGCGCTGCGGCTGCTGTTGGGCAGGCTGGGAAGTCTGGGCCGGTTGAGCTGGCTGGGCCTGCTGCGGCGCCGACTGCTGCAGCTGTTGCATGTCGGGACGCGGAGGCGCCTGGCCGGCCTCGGGGTCCGGCGGCAGGAACTCCGGCGGTGCGAAGTCTTCCTCCGGGCCCGGGTCCGGCGGCAGCGGCACGCCGTCGCTAAACGACGGCGTGTGCTTGTTCCACTCCTCGTAGGCCTGGCGCTTGGACTCCGCAGCCTGCGCGATGCGGCTGCGCCAATCGGGCTTGTCTTCCTGCGGCTGTTGCTGCGACGCGGGCGCTGACGACGCCATCGGCTGCTGAGGGTGTGCCTCGGCGGCCTCCTCACGGCGCAGGTGCGGCGTTGGGTCGGGACGCGGCGGCAGGTGATGGTGCGCCTCCTGTTGGGCAGGCTGTGCTTCCTCGCCGATCGGTCGCGGCGAGCCCCAGCCCTTACGGGCCGTCGGCTGCGGGGATGACTCTGCCGGCTCCTGGGGCGACTCAGCCGACTCCGTCGACTCCGCCTCCTCGCCGATGGGGCGTGGGGCGCCCCAGCCCGATGCCGACGTCGGCCCGGGCGTGACGGACGGCTCCGGCGCGGGGGTGGAGGGGGCATCGGAAGGCTGGGGCTGGTTAGGACTCTCTGCCTCCTTGTCGTCCGTCTCACGGGCGGGCTGATTGGGGTTCCATGCCTGGCGCGGCTGCGCGAGCGGCGGGAGGCCGGCGGCCTCGGGCGAGGTGCCGACGATGCACTCGACCTTCAGCGTCGTGCCCGTCTTCTCCGCGAGGACGGCGGCAATGTCTTTGTTCTTCGCCTCATCGTTGATGCGGTGCGCAAGCGCCCCGGTCGTGTGGCCAAGGATGAGCGTGTCATCGCGCAGTCCGAGGACACGCGCCTCGGTGAGCATGATCTCGGCGACCTTGTTGCGCTGGCCAATTGCGGTGCGCAGCTCGGCCCACGAGGTGCGAATCTGCTCGAGAAGCTCGGGGCCCGGGGCAGTCTGCTGCTGCGGAGTCTCGGCCGCGGGCTGGGTCTGCTCCGGCTGCGGCGGCTCCTGTCGCTGCTGCGTAGGCTGCTGGGCTTGCTCTGGCTGCTGCTCCTGGCGCGGGGCGGGCTGTTGCGGCTGCGCGGGTTGCTGCTGAGCAGGCTGTTGGGGCGCGGGCTGGGCCGGCGGAGTGGCGGCCGCAGCCGAGGCGGCGCGGCGAGCGGCGAGGAGCGCGGCACCGGCCTGGGCGCCGGTCTGCGCGCCGGCGGTGGCAGACGGCACGGAGGCCGCGGGGGCGCCGGGGCCAGCGGCCGAGGCGGCGGCGGATCCCGCGGGAACGCCGGCCGTGACGCCGGAAGGGGCCGGGGCGGATAGCAGGCGCGCGCCCATGATTTCCAGGAGCAGGCGCGGGGAGCTGGCGCCACGAAGCTTGGGCAGCTCCTCATTGAGCGCGGAGGCGAGGTAGGCCAGCTGCGCGTTGGAGAAGGCGGCGGCCTCGTTGATCATGGCCTCGGCGCGATCCTCGGGCACAGCGACGAGGCCGGCGGCGACGGCATCGGGCACGGCTTGGAGCACAAGCAAGTCGCGGAGGCGGTCGAGCAGATCGGTAGCGAAACGGCGGGGTTCCTCGCCGCTTTCGACGACGGCATCGATAAGCTGGAAGAACGCGGCCTTGTCACCGGCGGCGAGGGCGGCGACGGCGTCGTCGATGACCGAAATGTCCGTGATGCCGAGGAGCGGGCGCGCGAGATCGTAGGTGAGCCCATCGGGGCCGGCACCAGCGAGGAGCTGGTCGAGGATGGACAGGGTGTCACGCGGGGAACCGCCGCCCGCGGAGATGACCATGGGGTAGACGGAATCTTCGACCGTGACGCCCTCGGCGGCGACGGTGCGCTGGAGTAGGCCCTTCATCGCGGACGGGGTGAGCAGGCGGAACGGGTAGTTGTGCGTGCGCGAACGGATGGTGGGCAGCATCTTCTCCAGCTCGGTGGTGGCGAAGATGAAGATGACGTGCTCCGGCGGCTCCTCGACGACCTTGAGCAGCGCGTTGAAGCCCGCATTCGAAATCATGTGGGCCTCGTCGATGATGAAGATGCGGTAGCGCGACTCAGCAGGCGCGAAGTAGGCGCGGTCGCGCAGATCGCGCATGTCGTCCACGCCGTTATGCGAGGCGGCGTCGAGCTCCGTGACGTCCAGATTGCCGGGGCCGCCGGGCGCGAGCGAGACACAGGAATCGCACACGCCGCAGGGCGTCGAGGTGGGGCCTTGCTCGCAGTTGAGCGAGCGGGCCATGATGCGCGCGGAGGAGGTCTTGCCACAGCCGCGCGGGCCGGAAAACAGGTAGGCGTGATTAATACGCCCCGCGTCGAGCGCGGTGGACAAGGGCCGGGTGACCTGCTCTTGGCCTACCACCTCGGCGAAGGTTGCTGGACGATATTTCCGGTAAAGAGCCACGGTTGCACAGTCTACCGTCTAGCGCGCGCGGGCAAAGCTGGGCGGCGACCAGAAAAGGCGCCAGGAAAGACGCGGGGTTAGGACTCGAAACGCGACCAGTCGAGGAGGTCGATCTCAGACTCAGCGACGGCGTCCTGGAGCGCTGGCACGCCTTCCTCGACGGCGTAGGCGTACTCGGAATCCGTGAGCGCCACGAGCTGAAGCATGAGCGTCCAGCGGCCATCCAGCTTGACCTGTGGCGTGGGCCCGCCCCAGAGCCAAGGAGCAACGAGGACGCCGTGGCGACCCGGGCCCAGCTTGGGCAGGAGGGTGCCCGGCTGGGCGGGGATGACGCGGGCGGCATCGAGAAGCTCAGTGGCTTCCGTGATAAGAGCGGCGAGGGAGGACAAGGGGGCGCGGGCGACGGTGAGAATCTCCGCGCGCACGTCCATGCCCTCCGCGGAAAGCCCCGTGGAGACCTCCGCGAAGCGCGTCGTGGCGACGAGGTTCTCGTCATTGTCCAGCGACGCGTAGGCCAAGCCATTCTCAAAGCGCAACGGCGCCGGGATAATATTGGCCAACCAGGCTTGGGTCTCCGCGGCGTTCATTTACGCCCCGAGCTTCTCCAGCGCCGCGAGCAGGACGCAGGTGGCTACGCCGTCCATGGCAGTCTCGATCTCAGCCTGCGGCGGCAGCGACGGCGCCAGACGGATGTTGCGGTCGTTGGGGTCCTCGCCGTGCGGGTACGCAGAACCAGCCTTGGTGAGCACGATGCCCGCATCCTTGGCCAGCTCCCACACGCGGGTCGCGGTGCCGTCGATGACGTCGAGGGAGATGAAGTAGCCGCCCTTGGGCTCGGTCCAGCGGGCGACCTCGTACTCGCCGAGGCGCTCGGAGAGGATGCGCAGGACCGCGTCGAACTTAGGCGCGAGGAGCGCTGCGTGACGGCGCATGACCGAGCGCACGCCCTCAGCCGAGCCGAAGAACTCGTAGTGCGCGAGCTGGTTAATCTTGTTCGGACCAATGCCGCGGATGCCCGCAAAAGAGCGGTACCACTCGAGGTTCTCCAGCGAGGACGCGAAGAACGCGACGCCCGCGCCGGCGAAGGTGATCTTCGACGTCGAGGACATCACCCAGAAGCGGTTCGGGTTGCCAGCCTCGCGCGCGTAGTCGAGGATGGGCAGAATCTGCGGGAAATCCTCGGTGAGCGTGTGGACCGCGTACGCGTTGTCCCACACGACGCGGAAGTCCGGGGTGGCGGTCTCCAGAGAGGCGAGCTCGCGAGCGATCTCTTCCGAGATGGTCACACCCGTCGGGTTGGAGAACATCGGCACCGTCCACATGCCCTTGACCTGCGGGTCCTGGACGAGCTCGCGAATGGCGCCCATGTCCGGGCCGTCCTCGAGCATAGGCACGGTGATGAGCTCGTAGCCGAACTTCTCGGTGATCGCGAAGTGGCGGTCGTAGCCCGGCACCGGGCAAATCCACTTCACGGTCTCTTCTTGGCCCCACGGGCGCTCCGAGTCGTTCGTGCCCCACGTGTGCGCGAACGAAATGAGGTCGAACATGATGTTGAGCGAGGAGCCGTCCGCCGCGAGCAGGTTCTCCGCCGGAATGCCCAGCAGCTTGCCCCACAACTCGCGAATCTCACGGATGCCGTCCAGGTTGCCGTAGTTACGCAAATCGTTGCCCGCAGCGTCGGTGTAGTTGCCCTCGCCCGGCAGGGACAGTAGGTCATTAGCCAGGTCCGACTGTGCCTTGGAGGGCTTGCCGCGCGTGAGGTTGAGCTGCAGACCCTTGGCCTTGAGCGCCTCGTAGTCCTTGCGGGTGCGCTCAGCGAGTTCCTTGAGCTGATCAGCATCGAGTGATAGCAGCGACATGGTGGCCTTCCCTAGTGGTGAACGAATTGCTATGCCGCACACAGTGTAGCCGACTCCCCGCCCCGAAAACGTTTAACGGACCCCGCGCACCCGCCAGAGCCTCCTGACCCTTGCTGCATTCCTGCCCTGGGGGAGTTCAGAGGATAAACGCCACGCGGAATCCTGTCCCCTACCTTAACCGGTGTTCCTCATTCGTTCCAAACCCGGGGCCTTGCTTCCCGATGCCCCCTCGCGCGCCCTTGGTGCGCCGCGACGCACATCGCGCCGCCGTGCGTCGGTACGATTCTTGCCGTGAGCTGGCGATTTTGCGTGATTGCTACGGCCTGATAATGTTTCTCAGCGGAGGATTCGACTAGCGGCCTATGTCACACGCCTGGAACGCGTGCGGGAGTCACATCCCTCAGGGGTTCAAATCCCCTATCCTCCGCCAAAGGAAATCCCGGCTCTTTAAGAGTCGGGATTTTTTGGATCTTGGGACACCCCGGGGTCGCGGGCCTGCCTTAACGTTTGGGGTCGAGTTCGGATGCGAAAAGCAGAGGCGGCCTGCGTCCAGTGCCTCGCCGTGTGCCACGAAACGCCCAGCTTTGATGCCACGATCGTGCACGCTTCCTGCGTCGAAATGTTCTCCACCAGGATGCGGTCTTCCACGAGGCGGCCCACACGGTCCTTCGCATCCGGATCACATTATCTCGGCATGTGCCTTGTTTTCCCAGCAACGCAAACGGAACAAAACCTGGGGCAGGCGCAACGCCCCATCGTTGAACCCGAAGGTGCGGACGCTGAGCGCCTGGATCCAGAACGCCCCGGGGAGCTTGTCCAAGGTAATGGAGGCACCGTCCACAGCGCCCCACACGAACGCGGACCAGGACTGCGACATGGAATAGACGGCCACGCTGTAATAATCGTGCACAAGCCCGAGCGTGATGCCCAGGGCGTACACGGTGCCGCCGCAGCGAGGATAAGCGCCAGCCCGGCGAGGTGAAGTCTGACTTTCATAGCGTTCAAGCTACAAAGTGCACCTCGGTCAAGGCTGTGGCCAGCGCGAGGTGCATCTAGGAACTACTCGATAACTCCGTGGCAGGTGTACTGGAAACGCCCAGCGACTAGTCGATCACGGGAAGCTCAGAACCGTCTTCCTTGAACCACGCGATGTGCGGCGGCGAATCCATCGCCCATTCTTTCAGCCTCATGCCCAGCGCCCAGCGGGCATCCTCAATCTGATAGTCCTCGTCCGCGGCGCCGTCGAGGAGGAACTGCCAGAAGCTATTAGGGCCGGTGTCCTTAAGCCACAGCCACACGTAGTCTTCCAGCGAGTGCGCGGCAAGCAGGTCTTCCATGCCCTCGGGCACGAGCGCGCGGTCCGCGCGCACGCGGTCGGCGAGGTCCACGTCAAAGAAGTCGTAAAGGTAGTCCATCGCGGCGTCGGCCTCGGCGTACTCGAAGGCGGCAGCGGCGGCATCGGAAGGCGCATCCATAAAAGCCAGCCTAGCGGTGCTCCGCCACGAGAACCATGCGGTCGACCTCGACCAAGACCTCGTCCACGATTTGTGGGTTGAGGCCACGCTCGCCGCGCATGCGCACGAGGGCCTGTTGGGCGGCGGTGTAGGCAACGCGTTGGGCCTCGGTGGCCTTCTCGCGGGCCTTCTCGATCTTCCAAGCGCGGGTGTCGGGGTTCTGTTCGTCATCGAGCTCGTCGCCCAGGCGGTCGGTGAACCAGTCGTCGATGGTGGCGGCGATCTCGGGATCGGCGTCCGCGTAGTGGCGGCGCAGGGCGGCGAGGGCGGCCTTGCGGGCGCGCTCGGTAATCGCGGTGCGCATCTTGTCGTGTGCGGCCTCGGCCGTAGTCGTGAGATCCAGCTGGCGCATGAGCCACGGCAGGAGCAGGCCGGGAATCACCATGGTCACGAGGAGGACGGTAAGCGCGATGACGGCGAGCTCGTGGTGGAACGGGAACGCGCCGGAGGGCACGGAGAGGACCAGCGCCAGGGTGACGAGTCCGCGCATGCCGGACCACGTCATAAGCAGGACCTCCTGGAGGCGCAGGGGTGCCAGGCGCGGGTGGTGCGAGCGGCGATTGATGAGGTAGAACAGGTACATCCACACCCCGCGCACGACAAACGCCACGAGGGAGAGGATGACGCCCACGAGGATGGAATGGAGGATATCCGCGCCCACCGCGCTGATGGCGTTATTGGCTGACAGGCCGATGAGGCCGAAGGCGACGCCGGTAAAGAGCATCTCCACCGTCTCCCAGAAGCCCTGGCCGGAGAGGCGGTCCTCCGCATGAATCGGCGCGCGCGAGTGCAGCTCAATGGCCGCGATGACCACGGCGATGACGCCGGAAGCGCCGAGTTCCTCCGCTGCGATATAGGTCGCGAAAGGAATAACCCAGGTCAGTGCGTTGCGGGTTGTCGAGTCGTGGACGCCGCGAATAAACCAGGCTGCGAGCCTGCCGATGCCCCATCCCAGCGCCGTCGCCACCACCGCCGAGTAGGCAAAGTCCCCCAGGCCCTCTGCGAAAGAAAGCTCGCCCTGCGCCGTGACCGCGGCGAGCGCGAGGTGGAAGGCGACGATGGACGCGGCGTCGTTGAACAGGCCCTCGGTCTGCAGGGCGGAGATAATACGACGCGGGATGCCGGCGGGCTCGGCGACGGCGTCGACGGCCACGGGGTCCGGCGGGGCGATGGCCGCGCCGATGAGGATGGCGCCGGCGATGCCGATGCCCGGCAACAGCGCGTATGCAGTAAAGCCCACCGTGAAGGTGGTGACGACCACAAGCGCGACGGACAGCAACGCGATGGTCATCCACTGCTCGCGGATGACGCCCCAGGATGTGCGGCGCGCGAGCGACCACAGCAGCGGC
Organism: Corynebacterium sp. SA-MJD20WY100; assembly: GCF_039822565.1. Classification (NCBI taxonomy): domain Bacteria; kingdom Bacillati; phylum Actinomycetota; class Actinomycetes; order Mycobacteriales; family Corynebacteriaceae; genus Corynebacterium; species Corynebacterium sp. SA-MJD20WY100. The sequence goes on from NZ_JBCJKS010000001.1 coordinate 251,458, forward strand.
GGCAGGAAGATGGGCAGGATGAGCTCGGCAGGGATCTCCAGATCGGTGGGTATGCCCGGCATGAGCGCGGCGACGGTCGCGAGGATGGTAAGCAGCACCGGCCAGGGCAGTCCGATCTTGTCGCCAATAGCGGCAACAACCACCGTCAGCAGCATCAAGGCGACCAAGATCAACAGGACTTCCACGCGGCACTCCCCAGTTTTAAAGTTCGAGAAACAACTCAAAAACCAGTGTAGGCCGCCCTTCTGTTAAGCGGTCGAGATTATCCGTCGAAAACGCTGGGTTCCGTGCCCAACCGCCTGAGTTCGAAGACCTCGAGGAACTCTTCTGCGGAACGCACGCCCTCGTAGCCCAGGCCCGCGGCCATCGCTTCCACGACGTCGCCCACACTGCGGGTCTCGAGCAGCTCGCGCAGCGTCACTGCCCCGTCGCGCTTAGCCAGGCGCTTGCCCTCGGCGTTGAGCACGAGTGGCACGTGGATGTACTCGGGCACGTGTAATCCCAGGAGCGTCGCGAGGTACGCCTGCCGCGGCGCCGAAGAGAGTAGGTCGTCGCCGCGCACAACCTGGTCCACGCCCTGGAATCCGTCATCGACAACGACAGCGAGGTTGTACGCCCAGTCCGGCGCCTGTCCCCCGCGCCGCAGGATGAAGTCATCCACCTCGCCGGTGTAGTCGCCGTGCAGCGCGTCGTGGACGGTGAACTCGGAGACCTCCGCGCGCAGGCGCAGCGCCGGGACCCGGCCTTGGGCGGCGAGCTCGGCGCGCTTGGCGGCGCGGGCGGCATCGGAAAGCTCACGGCATGTCCCTGGGTACTGGCCCGGGATGGCATGCGGCGCACGGGAAGCCTCCTGGATATCCTTGCGCGAACAGTAGCACTCGTAGTACGGCAGCGACTCGAGCGCCGCCTCGTAGGCCGCGTCCCGATCGTGCTGGCAGAGCACCTCATCCCAGTCCAGGCCCAGCGTCGCGAGATCCTCGAGCTGGCGCTGCGCGGACTCCGCCGAGGAGCGCTGCGTGTCCACGTCCTCGACGCGCAGCACGAAGCGCCGCCCCGAGCCCCGCGCCGCAAGCCACGCGATGAGCGCGGTGCGCAGGTTGCCAAAGTGCAGGTCGCCGCTGGGGCTGGGGGCATAACGTCCGGCTGGTGTCATAGCTGCCCAGTCTATCGCGCGCGTTTCGCGCAGACCGCGCGCATGCGGCATAGTTGATGCTCATGACAACTCAATCGGCAACCGCAACCACGGCAGAGCGTGGCGAGAGCATCCGATTCATCCCGGTACAGTCCACGCTGTATCCGTGGCTGGTCACGCTCTTCGTCGTCACGTTCCTCATCTCGAATATCAACGCCACGAAGGGCGTACAGCTCGGCCCGCTCATCACGGACGGCGCGTTCTTCCTCTTCCCGCTCGCCTACATCGTGGGCGACGTGCTCTCCGAGTGCTACGGCTTCAAGTCCACCCGGCGCGCCGTGGCCATCGGCTTCGCGATGGCGATCCTCGCCGCCATCGCGTTCTACATCGCCATCTGGCTGCCGGCCGCGGATTTCTATGAGGGCCAGGAGGCCTTCGCCGCCACGCTCGGACTCATGCCGCAGATCCTCGGCGCCTCGCTCGCCGGCTATGTGGTGGGACAGCTGCTCAACTCGTTTACGCTCGTGCGCATGAAGGCCCACTCGGGCGAGAAGGGACTCATTAGCCGCCTCGTCGCGTCCACCGTCGTGGGTGAGCTCGGCGATACCGTGCTCTTCTGCGCCATCGCCGCGCCCGTCATCGGCATCGCGACCGTTGGCGGGTTCCTCAACTACGTCATCGTGGGCTTCCTGTGGAAGACCGCCTGCGAGGTGGTCATGCTGCCCATCACGACGCAGGTCATCAAGTGGGTGAAGAAGCGCGAGGACTACGTCCCGCTTGACCGTGCCGCCTAATCTCCCGCGTCCCGTGCTCCTGGCTTCCCGTCAGGGGCTTTACTACTTTTTCGCGTAGTAACGGCCCATGAACTCGTCGCGGAAGGCCTCGTAGTAGCCGCCGTCGATGGAGGCTCGGATATTGTCGACGAGGCGAATCATGAACTCCAGGTTGTGCATGGTGCACAGCGTGCCCGCGAGGAACTCGTGAGCCTTGAGCAAGTGGTGGATGTACGCGCGCGAGTAGTTCTCCGAGACGTAGCCGCCGAACTCCTCGTCGATTCCCTTAAAGTCGCGCTTAAACTTGGCGCCCATGAGGTTGAGGCGGCCGTCGAGCGTGTACACGCCGCCGCGGCGGCCCAAGCGCGTGGGCGCGACGCAGTCGAAGGTATCGGCGCCGGCCTCGATGGCGGTGAAGAGATCGTCCGGCTCAGAGATGCCGAGCAGGTGGCGCGGCTTGTCTTCCGGCAGCTCGTCGCAGACCCAGCCCACGATGGTGCCCAGGTTTTCCTTCTCCAACGCTCCGCCGATGCCGAACCCGCCGAAGCCGCGCATGCCGGCGGCAACGGCAGCATCGGAAAGCTGCACGAGGCCACGGGTGGCCTGGCGGCGAAGGTCCTCGTACTGCGCGCCCTGGACCACGCCCCACAGGGACTGGCGGGGCTTTCCGGCGCGCGCGTTGGTGAGTCGGTCATGCTCGTCGAGGCAGCGCTTGGCCCAGCGGTGCGTGCGCGCGACGGACTCCTCCTGGTACTGGCGAGTGTCGACGAGCGTGGTGAGCTCATCAAAGGCAAACATGATGTCCGCGCCCAGGGAGTGCTGGATCTGCATGGAGACCTCCGGCGTGAAACGGTGCTTCGAGCCGTCGATGATGGACTTGAAGTCCACGCCGTCCTCGTCGACCTGCGCCATGCGCTCCTTCTTCGCCGCGCGGATATCGCCCTCAGTAAGGTTCGCGACGTCCATGGCGAGAACCTTCTTAAAGCCGACGCCGAGCGACATGACCTGGAATCCGCCCGAGTCCGTGTACGTGGGGCCGTGCCAGTTCTCGAACTCCGCGACGCCACCTGCCTCGTCCACGATGTCGTGGCCCGGCTGCAGGTAGAGGTGATACGCGTTGGAGAGGATGGCCTGCGCGCCCGTCTGACGGATCTGCTCCGGGGTCAGCGTCTTGACCGTCGCCTTCGTCGCCACGGGGATAAACGCCGGGGTCTGGATATCGCCGTGCGGGGTATGAATCACGCCGGTGCGGCCGTGCTTGCCGCCGCCTTCGGGCAGGCGCGTGTGCACGTCGAAGCTTAAGTCGGTATCCAGAAGTGGTTTTGTCATGGGAACCAGCGTACCTGGGGCCGGTCCGGATTCCTTAACTTTGGGTTCTTATCGCTTCGCCTATTCACATTGGTCGCACAGTGTTAAAAACCCTAAGCTAAGACTGTGATTGCAGCTCAGCAGCGTGGCGGGCTTCCCACTCTTCCTCGAGCTTGGTGCCCTCGATGTCGAGGGTGGGCAGGATCTTGTCGAGCCAGCGCGGGATCCACCACGTGCCGCGGCCGGTGAGGAACATCGTCGCGGGCACGAGCGCCATGCGAATGCAGAACGCGTCGAAGAGGACGCCGGCGGCGAGCGCGAAGCCGAAGATTTTGATGAACGGCAGCGGCTGGCCAATGAACGCCACGAAGACGGCGATCATGATGATGGCAGCGGCGGTGACGACGCGGGCGCCTTGGGCGAAGCCCACGATGGTGGATTCCTCAACGGCGTTGTATTTCCCGTGGAAGGCCTGCGAGCCGCGGGGATTGCGGATGAAGTGCTCGCGCATGCGGGTGACGATGAAGACCTGATAGTCCATCGCCAAGCCGAAGGTCACGCCGATGAGGAAGATCGGCATAAACGAGATGAGCGGGCCCGGCGCGGGGACGAGGCCGGTGAGCCCGTCCTGCCAGACGAGGACCGTGACGCCGAAGGCCGCGCCGACGGAGAGCAGGAAGCCCAGGCCGGCGACGAGCGGAACGAGCAGCGAACGGAACACGACGAGCAGCAGGAGAATGGCGAGGCCGACGACGATGGTCAGGTACGGCAGCATGGCGGCCTGGAGGCGCTCGGTGATATCGAGCTGGACGGCGGTAAGGCCGGTCATGCCGATGTCGGCGCCAGTGGAGTCCGCGATTTCCTCGGTGGCGGTGCGCAGGGCCTGGGCCGTGCCTTCGGTACGCGCGTCAGACGGCGAGGTCTCGGGCGTGACCATGACCTGCGCGGCGGTGCCTTCACCGTTGAGGCCCACGAGCTGCGCGTGCTTCACGCCGCCCACCTGGTTGAGCTGCGAAGCGGTGTAGAGGAAGGAACTCAGCGTCGCCTTGTCCTGGTCCGTGCCGTCGGCCTGCGCCGCCATGTACGGGGCGAGCGCCGCGGAATCCGGGTTGGCGTCCTGACCGTTAACGATGACGAGGAAGGGGCCGTTGATGCCGGGGCCGAAGCCTTCGGCCATAAGGTCGGCCGCCTTGCGCTGCGTCGTGTCTGGGTCCGAGGTCGTATCGGTGGGCAGCGCGAGCTGCATGTGGAGCACCGGCGTGGTGAGCGCGCCGAGGCCGAGGACCACGACGGCCATGACAAGGCCCGGCATGCGCTGGACGAAGCGCACCCAGCGGCTGCCCATAGTCTCGCCGTGGCGGATCTTGCCGCGACGCGTGGGGTTACCGGCGATGCCCGGGATGCGGCCGGCGAAGGCCCTCTTCCCGAACAGGCCGAGTAGCGCCGGCACAAGCGTGAGCGAGACGAGCACCGCGACCGCCACGGTGCCCGCGGCCGACAAACCCATGGCGGTGAGGAAGCCGATGTTGGCAACGAGCAGCGCGAAGAGCGCAGTAAACACTGTGGCGCCGGCGAAGACCACGGAGGACCCGGCAGTGCCGACGGCCATACCGGCGGCATCGGCAGGCGCCATGCGGGCGCGCTCCTGCCGGTAGCGGGAGATAATAAACAGCGAGTAGTCGACGCCCACGGCCAGGCCGATCATGAGGGCGAGGACCGGGGTAATGGAGTTGAGGGTGACCCAGTGGGTGGCAATCATGACGCCCATGGCGCCTAGGCCCACGCCCACGACGGCGGTGATGAGCGGCATGCCCGCAGCGACGAGCGAACCGAAGGTGAAGACCAGAACGATGAACGCGACGGCGAGACCGATGATCTCGGACATTTCTTCGACGGCGATGGCGTCGCCGAAGCCCGCGCCGCCACCCTCGACGGTGAGCCCCTGCTCGCGGCCGAGTTCCATCGCGGCGGTGACGACGTCCTTATCCTCCTGCTTCACGGAGTTCGCGGAGTCCGCGTCGAAGTCGAAGGTCGTGTACGCGATGGTCTCGTCCTCGTTGACCATCGCGAGGTTATCCGCGTCCGCGCGCGCGGTCTCCTCGGGCAGGCCCATGGACGTGAACTGGTCAATGACGCCCTGCTGAAGTTGCGGCGAGACCTCAAGCGGGTTGCCGAAGCGCTGGCCCTCGACGCCGAGGTTGTCCTTGATGTAGTCGACGACGTCTTGGATCGCAGCCATATTTTCCGGATCCGAGAGCTTCTCGCCCTCGGGCGCCTGGAACACAAGGTTGACGCTCGGCGCGTTGGCGAGGTTGCCCGCTTCGGGGAAGAGTTCAGACGCGCGGTGGGTGGCGTCGATGGCCGGGGTATTCGAAATGGAATACTCGCTCGTCATCGGCTTCATGAGTGTGGCCATCGCGCCGGCCGCGGCGGCGACCAGGATGAGCCACGCGATAATGACCTTCCACTTGTTCAGGAAAGACCAGCGTCCCACGTGGTACAGGAACTTAGCCATGTCGTCCTCTCTCGGTTGAAAACTCACCCAAGTGTAGCCGACACAAAAGATAAAGCCCCAACCTGCATAAACAGGTTGGGGCTCAGTGCGGTGGCGGCGGGATTTGAACCCGCGGTTGGGGATTACCCAACACTCGCTTTCGAGGCGAGCACCTTCGGCCGCTCGGACACGCCACCGCGAAACAGCTTAAAGCAGACCTAGGGCCCGAACAAAATCACTGGCCCCGCGGGCGCGTCCGTAACTGCGGTGTGGTTGCGGTTTAGTCTTCCGCAGCGTCCTTCACAGCGGCGATGGAGTCATCGACCTTTTGCTTGACGGCGTCCTTGGCGTCCTCAAACTTCTGCTTGGCGCCTGCCTTGGCCTGGTCCGCTTTGCCCTCGTTCTCGAGGGATTCGTTATCCGTGGCCTCACCAAACTTCTCCTTGGCAGAACCGAGTACTTCGTCCTTCTTGTTCTCAAAATCGCTCATATCCCCACCCTAACGGCGTGACACGGCTGTGTGGGTTACAGCGACGTAACGATTGAGCGCAGGTGGCCGAAGAAGCCGCGCAGCAGCTCGGCGCATTCGTCCTCGAGGACGCCGCCGCGGACCTGTGGGACGTGGAGGGCACCGGGGGCGCGAGGAACCTCGAGGAGAGAGCCGCAAGCGCCGGTGCGTGGTTCCCACGCGCCGAAGACAATGGAGCCGACGCGCGCACCGACGAGGGCGCCGGCGCACATGGCGCAGGGCTCGAGGGTGACGACGAGCTCACAATCGGTGAGCCGCCATCCATCATTGCTTTTCGCCGCGGCGCCAGCCGTGGCGGCGCGGATGGCTTCGACCTCCGCGTGGGCGGTGGGGTCCTGGCGCTGCTCGCGGCGGTTAACGCCGGTGGCGAGCTCGCGGCCGTCGGGGCCGTAGATGACCGCGCCGACGGGCACGTCGCCGGCGGGCGTCGTGCGCGCGACCTCGAGGGCACGGCGCATGCGTTCCTCGGCGCGGGCGAGGCCGGATTCGCGGGGCAGGACGCGCTCGGGCTGGTCGGGCGCGGCGGGGGTGCTAGAGATCGAGGGCATCTTCCAGCTCGTCGCCGAAGCCCAGCTCGCCCGCGATGCGCAGCAGCATGTCCGAGGGATAGTCCTCGTCATTGTCGATGATGGCCTCGATTTGATACTCGTCCATGCCGAGGTCGGCCAGGATGTCGAAGTCGCCGTCGCCGAAGGGGTCAGCGTCGTCGAGGTCTTCCGGGGCGATATCGGGGACCTCAAGGTCGCGCAACTCCAGGAAACCTGCCGCGAAGTCATCATCGACGGCCATGGTGGCATCGGAAAGCAACATGCGCACATCGCCCGGAACCGGGCGGACGATGACGAAGTAGTCATCGTCGACGCACAGCAGCGCAAACGCTGCGCCCTCGCTGCGCAGCGCACGCACTGCGGCGATCGACGTCTGGGGGGTTTCAAAGTCATCCTCGAAAAGACGGACAACCCAGGCACCCTCGCTGCGCGCGACCGTCACGGCGAAGGAGAGCAATTCATCCTGACTCATACCTCGTCAGGTTAGTCGGGTTGTGCCATGATTGTCATGTGAATCCTTATACCGTCTCCCGCCCTGTCTGCATTATTGGCCTCGGCCTCATCGGCGGCTCACTGCTGCGCGATCTGACCGCACGCGAGCATGCCGTATTCGGCTATAACCACTCCACCTCCGGCGCCCGCCGCGCCGCTAAGCAGGGCTTCGACGTCACCAACGACCTGCCCGGTGTCCTCGCCCGCGCGGAGAAAGAAGGCGCGCTCATCGTCCTCGCCGTGCCTTTCGAGGCCGTCGCCTCCGTCCTCGACGCCGTCGTCGAGCACGCCCCTACGTGCGGCATCACGGACGTCGTGTCCGTAAAGACCCAGGTCTACGATCTGGTCAAGGAACGCGGTCTCGAGTCCCGTTACGTGGGCGGCCACCCCATGGCTGGCACCTCCCAGTCCGGCTGGGATAACTCGCAGCGCGGCCTCTTCGCCGGTGCGGCGTGGGCCGTGACCTATGACTACGCCCTGGAGGTGGAGAAGCTGCCTCAGTCCTGGATCGACCTCTTCGCCGACGTCGTGCGCCTCGCCGCCATGGCCAAGGCCGAGGCCATGCCGGTGCGCGTCGCCCCGCATGACGAAGCCGTCGCGCGCGTGAGCCACTTGCCGCACGTCATCGCCGAGTCCCTCGCCGTCGTCGGCGACCACGGCGGAATCCTCTCCCAGTCGCTGGCTGCCGGCTCCTTCAAGGACGCCACTCGCGTGGCGGGCACCCGACCGGAGCTCGTGCAGCAGATGTGTGAGACCAACGCCGCGGCCGTGGTCAAGGCGCTCGACGAGTTCCTGAACTACGTTGCCGCCGCGCGCGACGCGCTGGCCTCAGACAACCCCACCATCGCGGACCTCGCGGAGGCTGGCTATGCCGCCCGCACCCGCCTCGAAGCGCGCACCGGCGCCCGCAAGGAGTCCGTCTCCCCCGTGAAGATTTCTTCCCGCCCCGTCCTGCGCCTGTCCCCCGGCTCCCACGGCTGGGTCTCCCAGCTGCGTCAGGCCGAGTCCATGGGCGGACGTATCGAGGTCTTCTAAATCCCCGGCGTTAGATTCCCAACACGGACTTGGCAATGAGGAAGCAAATAATAAGGCCGGTCGCGTCGCAGAAAGTCGAGATAAACGGGTTGGAGAAGACTGCTGGGTCCGCTCCCACCTTCTTCGCGACCAGCGGCATGAGTCCGCCCACGGAGGCAGACATCGTGCACACCAAGAACAGCGTGGTTCCGATGACCGTGCCGATCTTCACGTCATAGACCAGGGTCGCAAGGATAAAACCCACCGTGCCCAGCACGGTGCCAAGCACCATGCCAATACGCAACTCGCGCCACAACACGCCCCACAAGTCACGGTCGCGCACATCGCCCATCGCGAGAGCTCGCGTCACCGTGGTGGCAGCCTGATTGCCCGTATTACCGCCGGTGCCGGTGAGCAGCGGAATAAACAAGGACAGCACCACCGCGGCTGCAAGTGCTTCCTCAAACATGGCCAGCACCTGCACGGTGAGCAGCGCGGAGACCGCCAACACGAGCAGCCACACGATGCGCGACTTCACCAGCTTCATGAGCGGCGTAGACAGATACGGTTGGTGCAGTGGATTGGTACCACCCGCACGCGCGGTGTCCTCGTTATCTGCTTCCTCCTGGATATCCATAGCGTCATCCCAGGCGAGCAGTCCCACCAGGCGCCCCGAGGCATCCACAATGGGCAGCGCCAGGAGGTCCAGCGGCAGAAACCAACGCACGACCTCCTCCGCGTCATCCGTGGCCGTTGCCTGCACCGCCTCGTGCATGAGTTCCCCCAGCGGCGTATCTCCTGCGGCCTGGAAGACTTCACGGAAACTCACCACGCCCACCAGCCGGCGGTCCGTCTCCACGATGGGCAGCGTGTAGATCGTCTCCAAGTCCTGCGCGGTCTCTTTAAGTTGCGCCAGCGCCGCAGCCGCAGTCATCTCCGGATACAGCGTGGGAACCTCCGGCGACATGCGGCGGCCCACCGAGCCCTTCTCATAGCCCAACACCACGCCCGTAACCTGACTTAGGTCATTTTAGTCAGACGGTTGGGGCAGCTTTTCGGTGAGTTCGCGGATGTCAGCGGGCAGGTTGGTCTGTGCATGGAGGGTCTGGCCTGCGATTTCGACGGTAAATGTCCGGTATTTCTTCAAGGTTCGTACCAATCGCTTCAATGACAGGCCCGAGGCTTGTTCCAACACGTGGCCTGTGGCCATCGCGGCCATCACAATGGTTAGGTGCGCGTGGATGGAGTCTTCTTTACGGTGATAAATCGGTCGGGCTTTCAGGTCTGATTTCGCCATTCGGAACGATTTCTCAATCTTGAACAGGCGCCGGTAGGCACCGATGACTTCCTGGGGTTTTAAGTCTGTGCGTGAGGTCTCGTATCCTTTAATCCCCGCCAGGGTCAGGTGCTTGTTGGCTAGGGCGTGGTTGACTTGCTTATTCGGGGCCTTGAGATTGACGTATCGATTCCGCTTGACGGGTATCTTTCCGTCAACAGCACGTTG